>CAXUEV010000122.1:0-5525 GCA_964250105.1 uncultured Sphingomonadaceae bacterium | reverse complement strand
CGTCGCGGCGGCAGCGGGCGCGTTCGCCGCCCGCCGGCCCGGGCTGTCCTGGGCGCCGCGGAAGAACAGGACCAGCGGCGGCAGCAGGATCAGCACCCAGATGCCGCCGACGCCGAAGAAGGCGTGGCGCCAGCCATAGGCTTCGATCAGCGCCGCGGCGACGAGCGGCATCGCCGTCGCCGCCGCGCCCGAGCCGCACATCGTGATTGCGATCGCCAGCCCGCGCGACGCCTGGAAGCGGCTCGACACCGCGCCTGCCCAGATCGTCGTCTGGAGCGTCAGCGAGCCCATCCCGATCAGCAGCCAGTGCCCGACCCAGTCCCACCAGCCGCCGGTCGCGGTGCCGAGCAGCGCCACCGTGCCGCACATGATGCAGACCCCGAGCAGGCCGATCCGCCGCGGACCGTAGCGATCGACGGCGATGCCGACGAAGGTGGTGAAGACCGCGGCGAGGCCGTTGGCGATCAGGATGCCCGACGTGATCTGCGCGCGCGACCAGCCGAACTCGCGGTGGAGCGGCGCGATGAACGGACCGATCGAATAGAGGAAGAGGACCGACGCCGCCATGCCGAGCGCCGCGACGAGCGGCAGCGGCCAATAGCGCCGCCACTCCTCGCGCCCGCCCGCGGCGACGTGCGTCAGGGTCATGTCGTCCTCGCGCGCTGAGCGGGTGACGCGTCGCCGTGGAACCGGGGCGTCGCCGCCAGCACCAGCGGCGAATTCGCGCGCGCCTCGGCGACGCCGGCGCGGCCACCGGCGGGCGGGGCGTTGCCTATGATGCGAACACCCGCGCCATCGCCACCTGCGCCTGGCGCTGGATCGCCGCGAGATGCGCGCCGTCGACGAAGCTCTCGGCGTAGATCTTGTAGACGTCTTCGGTGCCCGACGGCCGCGCGGCGAACCAGCCGTTGGCGCTCGCCACCTTGACCCCGCCCAATGAAGCGCCGTTGCCGGGGGCGGTGGTGGTGACGGCGACGACCGCCTCGCCGGCCAGGTCGCCCGCAAAGTCGTCGGCGCGGACCGTCTTGAACCGCGCCTTCTGCGCGGGCGTCGCCGGGGCGTCGATCCGCGCGTAATGCGGCGTGCCGAGCTCGGCCGTCAGCCGGGAGAAGCGCCGCGCCGGGTCCTCGCCGCTCGCGGTGATTTCGGCGGCGAGCAGGCCGAGGATCAGCCCGTCCTTGTCGGTCGTCCAGACGCTGCCGTCCATCCGCAGGAACGACGCGCCCGCGCTCTCCTCGCCGGCGAAGGCGATGCCGCCATCGCGCAGCGCCGGGCCGAACCATTTGAAGCCGACCGGCATTTCGACGACGCGGCGGCCGTGCGCAGCAGCGACGCGGTCGATCATCGCGCTGGTGACGACGGTCTTGCCGACCGCGGCGTCGGCGCGCCAGCAGGGGCGGTGCGCCAACAGATAGTCGATCGCGCTGCTCAGATAATGGTTGGGGTTCATCAGCCCCGACGGCGCGACGATGCCGTGGCGGTCGGCGTCGGGATCGTTGGCGAAGGCGATGTCGAAACGATCCTTCAGGCCGATCAGCCCGGCCATCGCCGACGGCGACGAGCAGTCCATGCGGATCTTGCCGTCCCAGTCGGGCGGCATGAAGCCGAATGCCGGGTCGACCACGGCATTGACCACCGTCAGATCGAGCCGGTAGCTCTCGGCGATGCGCCCCCAATAGGCGACTGCCGCGCCGCCGAGCGGGTCGACGCCGATGCGGACCCCGGCGCGGGCGATCGCCGCCATGTCGACCACGGCGGCGAGATCGCCGACATAGCCGGCGACATAGTCGTGGACGGTGCCGGCCGGCGCGGCGCGGCGGACGCCGGCGAGGCGTGCCACGAGCAGGTCGTTGGCGCGGCGCTCGATCCAGCCGGTGGCGTCGGTGTCGGCCGGGCCGCCGGCGGTGTCGTTGTACTTGAAGCCGCCGTCGCGCGGCGGGTTGTGCGACGGCGTGATGACGACGCCGTCGGCGAGATGCGCGCCGCGGCCGCGGTTGTAGGTCAATATGGCGTGGCTGACGACCGGCGTCGGGGTGAAGCCGCCGCCCGCGTCGACCATCGCCGCGACGCCGTTGCCGGCGAACACCTCGAGCGCGCTCGCCAGCGCCGGGGCCGACAGCGCGTGCGTGTCGCGGCCGACGAACAGCGGCCCGTCGATGCCGTTCGCCGCACGATAGTCGCACACCGCCTGCGTCACGGCGAGGATATGATCCTCGTTGAACGCCGTATCGAGCGCCGAGCCGCGATGCCCAGAGGTGCCGAACGCGACACGCTCGGCGGCGACCGCCGGGTCGGGACGCCGGGTGCCGTAGGCGGCGAGCAGCGCGGCGATGTCGGTCGAATCAGCCATGCCGGCGTTGTGGCACGTCGCGGCATCGGGGTGAAGCGCCGGGCGGGGGCCCTTCCGCCGTGTCCATCACCGTCGCACTTGCGAACATGCGGGCTCTCGTTCCAGGCGGCTGACAGGCATCGTCATAACACGCGGGCGACGATTACCCGGACCACGCGATGGTCATCGTCTATCAAGGTTTACAGAATCCTCCCGCCTGTGCATTCGTCGGCGCACAAAGAGGAGGGATACTCGATGTTGAAACGACTGGCGCTGGCGGCGATGCTGATGGTGGGAGCTGCACCGGCAAGCGCGCTGGTCTATAAAAGTTACACGCCGGGCGGCGGCGGCGGCTTCACGAGCTACAGCGAAGGCGACTTCACGGTCAACCTTAAGTTCGACCGACCGTATGATATGACCGGACTTGATCTACAGGGAATAAATTACATCAACGATCTACCGGACGATGGATATTACGTATTCTTTGAGGTACCTTACACGCAGATATCACCGACCGAGTGGACTTTGACGACACACCTGCTCCATCGTCGTAATGACAATGTGCGAGACAAAGTGGGTAGTTTTACCGTTGATCTGGGGCAAGGTTTTGACGGTGAGGCAAACTTCATCGTCACTCTATCCGGCGCGGCGATGGTTCCCGAGCCTTCGACCTGGGCGATGATGATCGGCGGCTTCGGCCTCGTCGGCGGCATGGTCCGCCGCCGCCGTCTCGATACGGATGCCGTAGCGGCGTAGCGAGGCGCGGGGCCATCGGGCGGCGGGCGGGATGCAGGCACGCCTGCAATCGAGATTGCCGCGGCTCCGCACGCCGCCGCCCCGGCTTGAGCCGGGCGGCGAACGCGCCCATGGTCGCGGGCGCAACGATCCCGATGGTGCCCGTGACGACCGACCTCGCCGACGACCGCAAGGCGCTCTACGCCTCCACCGCGGCCGTGCTCGACACCTGGCTGATCGCCAACCGCATCGTCGAGGTCGAGTGCATGGTCGCCGACATGAACGGGATCATGCGCGGGAAGGTCATCCCGGCGGCGAAGCTGGTCCGGAACGTCCGCGACGGCGCGCTGAAGATCGCCAGCTCGATCATCGTCGTGACGCTGACCGGCGGCTACCCCGACGACCCGGCGATCGCGCCGTTCCAGGACCCCGACATGACGCTGCTGCCCGACCCGAGCAGCCTGCGCGTCGCGCCCTATTTCAAGGTGCCGACCGCGGTCGTCATGGCCGATCCGTTCGACCGCGACTTCGCCCCCGTCGCGATCTATCCGCGCAACCTGCTGCGCAAGGTGCTCGGGCTGTACGCGGCGAAGGGCTGGCGGCCGGTGGTCGCGCCCGAGGTCGAGTTCTTCCTGACCGGGATCAACGCCGACCCCGACATCCCGCTCAAGCCTCCGATCGGGCGCAACGGCCGCTCGGAGACCGCATCCGAACCGTACGGCCTCGACGCGATCAACGAGTTCGAGGAGATCATCGACCGCATCTACGAGCATAGCGAGAAGGCCGGGCTCGACATCGACACGATGATCCACGAGGCGGGCGCGGCGCAGCTCGAGATCAACTTCAACCATGGCGACCCGCTGCTGCTCGCCGACCAGGTCGTACTGTTCAAGCGCATCGTCCGCCAGGTCGCGCTCGAGAACGGCATGTACGCGACCTTCATGGCCAAGCCGATGGACGACCAGCCGGGCAGCGCGATGCACCTCCACCAGTCGGTCGTCGACCATGCGACCGGCGCCAACCTGTTCGCCGATGCCGACGGCCGCGACAGCGCGCTGTTCCGCAACCATGTCGCCGGGCTGCAGCAGCACCTGCCGCAGATCGTTCCGATGTTCGCGCCCAACGTCAACAGCTTCCGCCGCATGCGCCCGGCGCACGACGCGCCGATCAACGTCCAGTGGGGCCTCGACAACCGCAGCTGCGGCCTGCGCGTGCCGATCAGCGACGCGCAGAACCGGCGGATCGAGAACCGCCTGCCCGGCGCCGACGCCAACCCGTATCTGTCGATGGCGGCGTCGCTCGTCGCCGGCTATCTCGGCATGATCGAGGGCGCCGAGCCGCGGGCGCAGATCGAGGGCAGCGCCTATCGGCTGGCGCGGACGCTGCCGCGGACGCTCAACGAGGCGCTCGACCGCTTCGGCCACGCCCGCGCGGTCAAGGCGCTGCTCGGCGAAGATTTCTTCGACGCCTATAGCGCGATCAAGGTCGCCGAGCTCGAAGCCTATCAGGACGTCGTCACGGCGTGGGAGCGCGAGCATCTGTTGCTCAAGGTGTGACGCGCGGGTATGTAGTGATTATGACTACTCCCGCCCACGTCTCCGCCGCCGAGGCCAACCGGCACTTCTCGAAGCTGCTCGGCCGCGTCCGCGCCGGCGAGACGGTCGTCATCACCTCGCACGGCACGCCGGTGGCGACGCTGGCGCCGCCGGTCGATCCCGTGGCCGAGATCGAGGCGGAGCGGCTGGCGGGCATCGACGCCCTGTTTCATCGCCTGCGGACGCAGCGCCACGGTCCGGTCGAACCATGGACACGCGACGAGCTCTATGACGATTGAGCCGACGCTGGCGGTCGACACCAATATTCTGGTTTACGCCGAAGCCATCGGCGAGATTGCCAACTCCAAGACGCTCGCCGCACTCGACATGCTCAGACCGTTGATTATCGCCCAGCGGCTTTTCGTTCCGGCGCAGGTGCTCGGCGAACTCGCGGGCGTTCTTGAGCGGAAGCAACGCCGAACACGAGCCGCAGCCGTGGCGACCGCGCGCCAGTGGAGCCTCTACGGACGCGTCGCGCCGAGCGATGCGGCGGTGATGCAAGCCGCCTTCGCGCTTGCCGCCGATCACGGCCTGACGATCTGGGATGCGATCGTCCTCTCTGCCGCCGCCGAGGCCGGTTGCGCGGTCCTGTTGACCGAGGACCTGCACGACGGCTTCGTCTGGCGCGGGTGCACCGTCGCCGATCCGTTCGCCGCGGTGCGCCACCCGCTGCTCGCGTCGCTGCTGCCCTGAACGCGGCCTCCTATTATGCCGCGACCGCGCACGCCGCGCCGCCGCGCACGCCCCTCGACGGCGACGCCGCATGCGACGTGGCGATCGTCGGCGGCGGCTATACCGGCCTGTCGGCGGCGCTGGCGCTGGCGGAGGCCGGGAACGACGTGCGGCTGGTCGAGGCGCGGCACGTC
>CAXUEV010000121.1:0-5538 GCA_964250105.1 uncultured Sphingomonadaceae bacterium | reverse complement strand
AGCGTCTTCTTGGCGCCCGTGATCTCCTCGGCGCCCGGCGCGTCGCTATGCGCCTTGTGGGTGCCGGCGCGGGTCGGAAAGCCGAAACCGATGATCGTCTTGCACGCGATCAGCACCGGCTTATTGCTCTCCTGCGCGTCGTTCAGCGGCTCCGATTCGCCGCGCGGGATCAGCGTCGCGCGCGCCGACGGCCTCCACGGCGTCACCGTGTCGACCGCGCCCTATCCGGGCTTCCCGACCGATATGCAGGCACAATTCATGGCGATGCTCAGCGTCGCCGACGGCGCGTCGCTGCTGACCGAGACGATCTTCGAGAACCGCTACATGCACGTCCCCGAACTCGCGCGGATGGGCGCCGACATCACCGTCCGCGGGCGTTCGGCGGTGGTCCGCGGCGTCGCCGGGCTGGTCGGCGCGCAGGTCATGGCGACCGACCTCCGCGCGTCGATGAGCCTCGTCCTCGCCGGGCTGGCGGCGAAGGGCGAGACCGTCATCGGCCGCGTCTACCATCTCGACCGCGGCTACGAGCGGCTCGAGGAGAAACTGTCGGCGGTCGGCGCCGACATCGAGCGCGTGTCGGACGAATGAGCCCAGCCGAAGCCGACGACGACCGCCTGCTGCTGCTGGCGCAGGCGGAGGACGAGGTGCCTCTGCTGTCGGCGCTCGTCCAGGACGCGACCGTCCGCGGCGGCGACATCGGCTGGGACCGCCGCGCCCGGCGGCTGGTGCTGCTGGTCAACCGCTACCGCTGGGAAGCGGGCGTTCCGAGCCGCATCCGCAGCGCGCTGCGCCTCGAATCGGTGCTCCACGTCCAGCGCCGCGACTGGCGGCGGGTCGCGCCCGACGACGTGCTCGACCTGCTGGCGCTGACGGTCGCCGGCGATTTCGCGACGCTGGCGTTCGCCGCCGGGCCGACGATCCGCGCCGAGATCGAGTGCGTCGACATCATCCTCGAAGACGTCAGCGGCCCGTGGGCCGCGGGGCGCAAACCGGGACACCGCTAGCCGATGCAGCCGATCTCGAACATTTTCGTGTCGCAGCGGCTGCGGCTGCACTATGTCGACTGGGGCAACCCGCAGGCGCCGCCGCTGCTTCTGCTCCACGGCGGCCGCGACCATTGCCGCAACTGGGACTGGGTGGCGACCGACCTCGCCCGCGACTGGCACGTCATCGCGCCCGACCTGCGCGGCCACGGCGACAGCGCCTGGGCCCCCGACGGCAATTACGCGATGCACGCCTTCGTCTACGACCTGGCGCAGATGATCCACCGTCAGGGTCTCGCGCCGGTGACGATCGTCGCGCATTCGATGGGCGGCAACATCGGCCTGCGCTATGCCGGGCTCTATCCGGAGAACGTCACCCGGATCGTCGCCATCGAGGGGCTCGGCCTGTCGCCCGAGCTCCTCGCCCAACGCGCCGCGATGCCCTTCGACGTCCTCTTCCGCGAGTGGATCGACCAGGTTCGCGACCTCAGCCGGCGCCAGCCGAAGCGCTATGCCAGCGTCGAGGAGGCGACCGCGCGGATGCTGGCGGAGAACGCGCGGCTGACGCCCGAACAGGCGCTCCACCTGACCCGCCACGGCGTCCTCGCCAACGAGGACGGCAGCGTCAGCTGGAAGTTCGACAATTACGTCCGCGCCTTCTCGCCGTTCGACCTGCCGCAGGCCAATCTCGAGGCCTTGTGGCGGCGGATCACCTGCCCGACGCTGCTCGTCTACGGGGCCGAGAGCTGGGCGTCGAACCCGGCGGTCGACGGCCGGCTGGCGGCGTTCGGCGACAATGCCCGGGTCGAGCTGTTCGCCGACGCCGGGCACTGGGTCCACCACGACCGGACCGCCGATTTCATCAGCTGCGTGCGCGCGTTCCTCGCCTAGCAGCGGCCGCCGCGCCTATCGCCGCGGCATCCGGGCGGCGGTCGCCTCGATCTCGACGAGGAACGCCGGACCGGCGAGCGCCGCGACCTGGATCGTCGAACGCGCGACGGTCCCCGGATTTTCGGGCGTGCCGAAGAACGTCTTGAAGCCGTCGTTCATGCCGGCGAAGTCCATCTTGCCGCCCAGCTTGGGATCGCCGGCGACGAACACCGTCAGCTTGATGACGTCGGCCATCGTATAGCCGTGCATCGCCAGCGCCGCCTTGATCTTGTTGAGCGTGCTGATCGTCTGGGTCCGGGTGTCGCCGAAGTCGGCGATCGTCAGCGTCGCGCCCATCGGCTTCGACGGATCGAGCGGCGATGCCAGCTGGCCGCTGAGATAGAGCATCTCGGCACCCGGCGACACCGTCACCCCCTGCAGGATCATGCCCGGCGGCGTATTGGCGTGCTTGACGATCTGCGCCGCGGCCGGCGCGGCGAGGGCGGCCGCGACCAGCAGGGCGGCCGCGTGTCTGGCGATCATGATCTGTCTCCCATGAGGACGAACGAACGGGCGCGGACCATCTGGTCCGCGCCCGCCGGGTTATAGCTTAGAACGATAGGCTGACGCGGGTATAATAATATCCGCCATTGATACCATAGGGCGAGAAGAGCGGATACTTGCTGGTGGAGTAGCCGCGCTCACCGTTCGACAGTTCGGCGCCGCGAATGAATTCGCTCGAACGCCGGGTCGGATATTTGTTGAACAGATTGTTGGCGCCGATGAAAATCTTGACCGGCTCGAGAATCTGATACCCGATCTCCAAGTCGGTAAGGAATGACTTTTTCACCGGTACCTTGATAAGCGTACCGGCATCAGGACCGGTGCGAGCATTTTCGAACGCATAGACTTCCGAATAGAAGCTCTCGCGTAGATTGATGCTGAATTTACCCGAAGTCAAAAAGGCATTCAGTGTTGCGCGGAACTTCGGCGTGCTGTGTTCCAGTTCGACGATGCTGCCCGTGTCGATCAACGCGGTCAGACCGGGATTGATCGTGCTCGAGTAAAGCGCCGACGGCAGCGGGTTGATGCGCAGCACCTTGTTGGCATTATAGTTGCCGGTGAAGGTCAGATCCAGCTTACCGACACTGCCCAGGTCGGTCGTGTAATTGGCCATCAGGTCGATGCCGCGGGTCCGCATCTTCACGCCGTTGACGAAGCTTTGGACGGCGACGATGCCATCGGTTGCTCGGTCGGCACCGTCGAACAGCACATAATTAGGGATCGCGGTCGCATCCGTCAGCGAGGCGATGTTGGTGCTACCGCCCAGCGCACCATTGACGGCACCGAGCACCGCAAGCTGGTTGTTTATCTGGTAGAGATCCGCATCATAGGGAAAGCACGCAGCGGCGTTGCTGCCGGCATAGCCTTCCGGACAACGATTGCCGATGAAGCCGTTGAACGCCGACGAGGTCATGATGCGGTTGCGAATGGTGATCTGGTAGGCGTCAATAGTAAGAGTGAAGTTCGGTGCCGGATTAAACACGACGCCCAGGCTGAAATTGGTCGATTTCTCCGGTTTCAGGCCACCGAAGCCGAGCGCGCCGGCGGCGACCGAGGCGGGAGGCAGCACGCCGCTGACCGAGGTCGGACCGACGTTGATTCCCGAATAGCCGCCTTCCGCCAGAGTCGGAGCGCGGAAGCCGGTGCTGGCCGTGCCGCGCAACGCGAACGTGTCGGTGAAATCATAACGGCTGGTCAGCTTGAACACAGTGGTGTTGCCGAAGTCGCTATAATGCTCGTGGCGCACCGCGCCATCGACCAGCAAACTTTCGAATGGACGAAAGCTGACGTCGAGATATTGCGAGAAATTGTTGCGCTTGTACGTGCCGGCGTCGTTCGGACTATAGCCGAAGAAGGATTGTGCGCCGCCGCCGTAATAGGAAGCCGGATCGCCCGCCTTGATGCCATAGGTATCACGACGATATTCGAGACCGCCGGCAAGATTGAGCGGCGCGGACAGACCGATGTCGAATTCATGCGTCAGGTCAAGCGTATTGCTCCACTGGGTCGTGAAGAAATCGCCGTTGTGGAAGGTGGTCGGCGTGAACCCCGTATCGCGGTAGAGCTGCGCATTGGCCGAACCGAGGACGAAGACACCGATGAAGTCCTTGCCGTAAGTCGAGGCGAGATCGAAGGTCGTGTTCGCGATACTGCCTTTGAAACCGCCGGTGAAGGAATAGTCGGTCTCGTCGATGCTCTCCTGCGGTGCGAAACCACCCGGATAGAAGGGTACGCCGGCGACGCCTCCGGCTGCGATCGTGCCAGCTCCGCTGACAACGGTCGTTGGCGGGCGGGTATTTTCGTAAGCATATGCCTTCTTGTGGCCATAGCTACCGAAGCTGTACAGCTCGAGATCACCGAACTCATAGCCGGCGTTGTAGTTGACGATCGTCTGTTCGATCTTCGGATCGCCGATGATTCGGTTTGTGTAGGGATAGCCGGGCAAGTTCTTGATCTCGGGAAAAGTCGTCGAGAGATCGACCGCCTGCGGGTTGATATCACCGCGGAAGCTACGGCCTTTGTGTTTCTTTTGCGCCGAAACGTTAAGATAGGCGCCCTCGAACGGCGCAATACCCAGATTGCCGCCGATGGCGTAGGTTTCACCACCTTGGTCGTAATATTGACCGCCGGTAGCGTTGAAGCTGCCGCCGGAAGCGTTCTTTTTCTGGATGAAGTTGATGACGCCGGCGATCGCGTCGGTGCCGTACTGGGCGGCGGCGCCGTCCTGCAGGACTTCGACATGGTCGATCGAGTCGGGCGCGATGAAACTGATGTCGGGCGCGGCGCTGCCGCCGTAGGGGCCGCCGGCGACCGACACGTTCGCGGTGCCGTGACGGCGCTTGCCGTTGACCAGTATTAGCGTGTGGTTGGGGCTGAGACCGCGCAACTTCAGCTGCAGATTATGTGCCTGAAGATCGCTTCCGAAGGACTGAGCCTGAATCGAAGGAAGATTCTGGGCCAAGCTCGTTAGCAGGTCGGGTGAGCCGGTGCGCTGCAGTGTATCGGCACCGAGAAGCTGGATCGGTGCCGGGCTGTCGACGGCTCTCATGCCGGTCGTGCGGGTGCCGGTGACGATGATGGTCTCGTCGCTGGCCATCGCATCCGCCGCCGGCGCGTCGGCCGGGGCGTCGGGCGCCGCGGCGAGGGCGGCATGGCCCGCGGCCAGCAGGGCGAAGGCGAGGGCGTGTCGCGAAATCGTGGTAATATTCGTCATGGTCGACCCCTTTTTTCGATAAAGCACAATACTCCCCTGGTGCACTGGCGGTCTAAGCCGCCCCGACACCTTTATAGCGCTGCAATCGTCTCGGTTATCCAGCGAGAGCGCTGGCCTCACCAGATACTTTTAGTATCGAGTCGTTAACTTCTAGTTCAAAACATCATTATCTTTCGATATTACGCAAGCGATTATTGGTCCACCTCACCGACCGGCATCGGAAGCTGGCGCGGTGTGTCATGATTGCAACAAGTCCTTGGCCATCGGCACGAAGCGGACCGACGTGCCGCCGAGGTCGAGCGTCACCGCGTCGCCCGCGGCATAGCCGGCGCGCGCGTAGAACGGCACGCCCGGCAGCGTCGCCATCAGCGCGGTCCGGGTGAAGCCCGCCGCCGCCGCCGCCGCCTC
>CAXUEV010000120.1:0-5555 GCA_964250105.1 uncultured Sphingomonadaceae bacterium | reverse complement strand
GCAGGCGCGCGCCGCGGCGGCGGCCCCGGCGCGGCGCGCGCCGAAGCTGACCTATATCGAGCAGCGCGAGCTCGACAACCTGCCTGCCGAGATCGAGGCGCTCGGCCGCAGGGTCGCCGACGCCGAAGCCGCCCTCGCCGACCCGAAACTCTACGCCCGCGACCCCGCCAAGTTCGACCGCATCAACGCCGAAGCCGAAGCCACCCGCCGCAAACAGGCCGCCGCCGAGGAACGCTGGCTGGAACTCTCGGCGAAGGTCGAGGCGCTGGCGGGATAGCGGAGACTACGGTAACAGCTTCGCCAGCGCCAATCGACGACGAAACAGCGTGCAGATATCCGGTGTGATCCAGATACCCACACGCTGCGTCCGTCATGTCACTCCGCTGATGGAGATCGGCGTTTAGTTGCCCTTCTTCTGATCCTGCCCGAGGGCGGACGCGGCGACGCTTTTGATCTGCGCCCCTGTCGGGTTCGCGATCTTGCCCGAGAGGATGCCAGAAGCGACGGTAGATACCCTGTTAGAGGTCTGACGTGGTGGTGGTGCTTTTGCCACGATTGGCTCCTGTTTTTTGACTTGGTCAGGTCGAAGGCATAAAAGGAGCCGTGGACGCGCCGCGTAAGCGACGCGCCCCGGACCTTAGCTAACCGTTAATGTCCGGGCCATAGACCACATGGCGCACCTCCTTTCCTCCGGGAAGGACACCAGCGCGTTTCCGGCCAAGGATTTGGCGCGCTGGGTCAGGGAATATGGAACGGCGATCGGTCATCGACCGGTCGCCGTTTCTGTTTGCTCAATCGGCGGTTCGCCGACTTGGAAGGTGTAATCCAAAACAGCTTCAAGCGTGGTCAGAAACTTGTCCCGCCGGACTTGCGTCCAGTAACCCCCGTCCGCTGGGAGTGTCGCTATCAAACCCGCAATCGCTGGCGGTAGGCCGCTGGCCCCAAACGACGGTGTGTGGACCCGCTCGACGTTGTCGCGACGAGGTGCGGGTTTTTCATTCACACGCGTTCTCGCGGCTTTGGGCGTTTCTCCGCCCCCACCCGGCTTTTTGGCTGCGGACTGCTTCTGGCGGGCTGGCATAACACCGGCATGCGTGAACAACCCCATAAACAGCGTGACCATGCGGCCCTGCTGTCCAGTCGGTATATACTTACGGAAAGCATCCCGGATCGCGATTTCATCTTCGGTGGCAGGGTCCACATAGGAGAGGGCGTCTGCATAGGCCGAAGTGAGCCATTCGGTTAGCCGCTGCTGGTACTCGGATGTCGATGCGAGGCGTATTCCCTCGAACACCTGACTTGGGCGTCCGTCATCCGTTAGGAGGTCTAGTGTCTTGAGCGCCTGTAGCGTGCGGGGAACAAGACTGTCCGAAATACCCGCGCGGAGAAGAACGTCTGCGTCGATAACAGGCGGAAGACCCTTGTTGCGATGACGCTCGATCAAATCCAACACCGCCGATGCTGGCGCGTAGGGAGCAGGTTGGTCTGTCGTGACTGGCATGGCGCTGTTCTCGTTGCGGTTGTGACCCGCCCCTCCCTTATAGAGATTTGGACAAACACATCAACTACCCGTTTTCACAGTACTCTGTCCGCATCGGTACGCTGACTCACAACCTATCTATTTGATAATTAAGCAAAAAAATTAATCTAGCCGCTGGTAACCTCAGGCGGGTCAAATCGACATGCAAACAATGGAAAAAAGTCCACGGCTGGTTCACCGCAAATGCGGTGGCTGGCTCGCTCATTCGAATCGGGACCATGCACTACAGATCGAGGCAGTGGGCGTGAGCGCCGACGAGGTCTCGGAAGTCTACCACGATGCGGTTGCGGCGTGGTCTGCGAACATCGCGCGTGGTCGGCAGTAGGCGCCCCGGTCGGACGCGGCTCCGATGTGCGTGCGGAATTTTGAGCGATTGAAGTCCGCCATGACCGGCTTATTGCTAATGATGGCGCCGGATCAGTTGGACAGCCTGCTCTCTAAATCGTCGACACGGCTTTCCAGCGCATCGATACGAGCGACCGCATTGCGTGCATTGACATCCGCGACGTCGAGCCTGTCGTAATCTCCAGCGGTAAAGGTGCGCGGAGCACCGGAGCCACAACTTACTAGCGCAAGCGCAGTACAGATCAGCAATTCAATGCGAGCGTGGCGCGATAGTCTCATGCGATCACCCTTGGTTAGCAAGGGAGAAGCTGCACTGACCGGGACACTAGGTCAAGGGTGGTGAAAGGGATAAACTCCATACTTTATTGTTGAACTTGACCCCGACCTTAGACAAGTCACCGTACGTCAATTCAAGGCGAAAGAATCGTCTGACGCGAATAAGCAGTATACAAAACTAGAGAGTAAGACTCCCGATGACTCCCGCCGTCAAGTCGTGCTAGTGTCCGTAGCGGACATCAACGCACTTAAACGGGCTTACCCTAAATACTTTCTAGACACCGCTCTATTCTCTCGTCTCGTAGACCGAATTCTTAAGGGCGATTCCTGATCCTCTACCTCCTCAAACACTCTCGGCCAAGATCGAGGTGCTAGCCGGGTAGCGGGTCTACTGAAACAGCCTCACCAGCGCCACGCCCGCCCCGATCATCGCCGCCATGGAGAGCGCGCCCTGGAAGAACATCTGCGGGGTCGCCAATCGTGTGTCCTGCACGATCTTCTGGGTCTCGCGCATGACCTTCTGCAGTTCGGCCTGCATCTTCTCGATGCGCGCGATCTGCTCGTCGATGTCGAGCTTGTCGAGCTGGGATTGCGTCGCCATGCGAACAATATAGGCGACCGGTTCTGCTGGCGAAAGCCGCTAATGGATCGTCATCTCGCTCCCCACCACCCGCCACTCGACCGGTGCGACGATGCCGCGGTGGGCGATGCGGATCGAGTGGAGGGCGGCCTCGATCTCGCGCCGCCAATGGTCGAGGAAGCCGCTGAGCTGGGGGAAGCGCGGGGCGAGGTCGTAGTCCTGCCAGACATAGACCTGGAGCAGCTTCGGATAGTCGGGCATGTAATAATGGATCTCGGCGGTCGTCAGCCGATAGCCCTGAAGCTGCAATCCGAGATCGCTGCGCATGATGACCCCTTTCCACTTGCCGTCGACCGAATACTGCACGTGTTGCACTGCAGCGCAAGTACGCGATGGCCGCGGCGACGACGATTGGCAGTCGCGGCGGACGAGTGCCAAGTCGTCGCCGCGGTGCAACCAACCGTGCGGCGGCGCTTTCTACGCCGATGATCTACATCGTCCTCAACGCGCTCCAGATCCTCGCCGCGGCAATCGCCGGGGTGGTGTTCGGCGCCGCCTGGCACGCGCTCGCCGGCCGCCGTGACGCGCCCCTTGGGTCGGGCTTCTTCGCACTGACCTGCGTCGCCGAAACCTGGCTGGCGGCGATCCTCGCCGGGGCGATGCTGCTGGCGCCGGCGAAGGCCGACGGGTGGGTGATGGCGATCGGCACCGCGGTCGTCATCTGGCTCGGCTTTGTCCTCCCCGCGGTCGCCGTCACGCTGCGCTACCGCGGCGTGCGGGCGGTGGCGGTCGCGGGCGACTGCGTCCACTGGCTCGGCGTCATGGTGGTCCAGGCGGTCGTGCTCCACACGCTCGGCCTGCGGTTGCCGCACGCCTGACCGTGCCGGAAGCGTTCCGGCGGCGTGGCGGCGGCGTTGTGGCCCGGTCCTGGCGGCGTGCTTCCGCCGTCCCGGGCGTGTGCCGCGGGCGTGCCGGGCGGCCTCATTCGTTCCAGCCGCCCAGCCTGGCCCGGAGCTTGGCCAGCGCCGCCTTCTTGATCTGGCACACCCGCGCCGCGCCGACGTCGAGGACGTTGCCGATCTCCTCGAGGTTCATCTCCTCGACATAATAGAGCTGGAGGACCAGCGCCTCGCGTTCGGGCAGGTCGCCGACGGCAGCGGCGATCGCCCGCTTGAGGTCGTCGCGGGCAAGGTTTTCAAAGGCATCGGGGGCATCGTCGGCGAACCATTCGCTATGGTCGGAGTAGACGTCGTCGATCGATTCGTAGCGCACGGCATGCGTCGCGCCGGCGCAGGCGCGGTAGAAATCGACCGTGATCTCGAGCTTCTCGGCCATTTCCTCGTCGGTCGCCGGCCGTCCCAGCAGCCCTTCGAGCGCGGCGCGGGCGACGCCGAACTCGCGCCGCCGGCGGATCGCGCTGCGAACCAGAGTGGCTGATTTGCGCAGCTGGTCGATCATCGACCCACGCACCCTGACGGTGGCATAGGTGGCGAAGGCGGCGTGGCCGCGGTCCTCGAATCCGCGCGCCGCCTCGATCAGCGCGATCATGCCGATCTGGATCAAGTCCTCGACGTCGATCGCCGTCGAGACCCGCGCATGGACGTGCCACGCGATCTTGCGGACCAGCCCGAGATGGGTCTGCACCAGCCGTTCGGGGTCGGTCCGCGCCGGCCGTCCGGGTGCGTAGACCGCCATGTCGAGGCCGAGGCGTGCATCCATCGTCAGGCTCCTGTCGCGGGGGGCTGGCCGACGACGGCGGTCACCTCGACCGTCTTGCCGTCGGGAATCTCGTAGAATGACAATATGTTGCAGTCGGGCAGATGCCCCTTGAGCAGGTCGTACAGCGGGCGGCGGAGCAGCGGCGTCGTCACCACCGCGAAGCGCGCGCCGGCGGCCGTCAGCGGCCCTGCGGCGTCGCGCACCGCCTCCGCGACGCGGTTGCCGAGCGCCGGCTCGAACGGGTACGGCCGCCCCTGCGCGGCGCGGACGGCCTGGGCGAGCAGGTCCTCGAGCGCGGTGTCGAGGCTGATCGCCAGCAGCGGCTCGCGGATGCCGCACAGCGTCTGGACGATCGCCGGGCCGAGCCCGGAGCGAACCAGTTCGGCGAGTTCGGCCGGGTCCTGCGTCCGCGCCGCGACCGCCGCCAGGCTGGCGATCGTCCGCCGCACGTCGCGGATCGGCACCCCCTCCTCGAGCAGCCGCTGCAGCACCGCGGTGACCGTGCCGAGCGCCAGCAGCTTCGGCACCAGCCCGGCGACGAGCTGCGGATGCGCCGCCCCCAGCGTGTCGAGCAGCTTCTGCACCTCGTCCTGCCCCAGCAGCAGGTGCGCCTGCGCCGTCAGCAGGTGGTTCAGGTGCGTGCCGACGACCGTCGCCGGGTCGACCACGGTATAGCCGGCGGCGGTGGCGAGGTCGCGCTCGGCCGGATCGATCCAGCGCGCGTCGAGCCCGAAGCTCGGGTCCTTGCACGCGCGGCCCTCGACCGCCCCGTCGATCGGCCCGGCCTCGAGCGCGAGCAGGTCGTCGGGGAACACCTCGTCCTCGCCCATGACGACGCCGTCGATCAGGATGCGGTAGGTGAACGGCGCGAGCGCCATGCTGTCGCGGACGCGGACCAGCGGCACGACGAAGCCGAGCGCCTTCGACAGCTGGCGGCGGATGCCGGTGATCCGCGCCATCAGCGGGCCCGGCGTCGCCCCGCGCGCGTCGACCAGGCCAATCAGGCCGTAGCCGAGCTCGATGCCGACGCTGCCGGTGTCGGCGACCTCGGCCCAGTCGATCGCGGCGTCGCCTGCGGGCGCAGCGTCGGCCACG
>CAXUEV010000119.1:0-5587 GCA_964250105.1 uncultured Sphingomonadaceae bacterium | reverse complement strand
CCGGTCCCGCCCGCGCGGGTCGCCGCCTGCGGCGCGTTCGCCGGCACGTAGATGTTGTTCAGCGCCGCGGCGTTCTGGCGGAAGGGGGCTGCCGCCTGCATCACCACCTTGTACTGGTTGAGGTCGCTGTAGATCGTCGCCACCGCGCGCTGGCCGAAGGCGTCGTAGAGGATGTTGTCGACGTCGCGCGCGGTGATGCCCAGCCGCGCGGCGCGGTCGCGGTCGATCGTCAGATACGTCTCGATGCCGTTCTGCTGGGTGTCGGCGTCGACGTCGGTCAGCACGTCGCTCTGCTTCATCGCCGCCGCGAGCCGGTCGGCGTAGCCGGGCAGCGTCGCCGCGTCGTCGCCCTGGAGCGTGTACTGGTAGGTCGCGTTGCCCTGCCGGCCGCCGACGCGGACGTCCTGCACCGGCGACAGGAACAGGCTGGCGCCGCTGACCCGCGCCAGCTTGGGCCGCAGCCGGGCGATGACATCCTCGCTGCCGCCCTCGCGCTCGCCCTTGGGCTTGAGCTGGGCGAAGACGAAGCCGCCACCGCCGCCGCGGTTGCCGCCGCCGCCGGCGAAGCCGACGACGGTGGCGATCGACGGATCGCGCGCGACGATCCCCGTCAGCCGGGTCAGTTTGTCCGACGACGCCTGGAACGACGCGCTCTGGTCGAGCCGCAGCCCGCCGTTGAGCGAGCCCGTATCCTGTTCGGGAAAGAAGCCCTTGGGGATGGCGGTCCACAGATAGACGTTGATCGCCACCGTCGCCGCCAGGATCAGCAGCACCAGCGCGGCATTGTCGAGCGCCCAGCCGAGCGCGCGGCGGTAGCCGCGGATCGTCGCTGCGAAGCCGCGGTCGAACCCGCGGGCGAAGCGGTTCGGCGTCCCCCCACGCGTGTCGTCGAGCAGCCACGCGCAGATCATCGGCGTCGTCGTCAGCGAGATGATGAGCGAGATCAGCACCGACGCCGACAAGGTGACGGCGAACTCGCGGAACAGCCGGCCGACGATCCCGCCCATGAACAGCAGCGGGATGAACACCGCGACGAGGCTGACCGAGATCGACAGCACGGTGAAGCCGACCTCGCGCGCGCCGAGCAGCGCCGCCTGCATCCGCCCCATGCCGTTCTCGATATGACGCGTGATGTTCTCGAGCACGACGATCGCGTCGTCGACGACGAAGCCGGTGGCGACCGTCAGCGCCATCAGCGACAGGTTGTTGAGCGAGAAGCCGCACAGGTACATGACGCCGAGCGTCCCGAGGAGCGACGCCGTCACCGCCACCGCCGGCACCAGCGTCGCGCGCCACGACTGGAGGAACAGGCTGACGACGGCGACGACGAGGACCGTGGCGATGACCAGCGTCAGCTCGACCTCGTGGAGCGAGGCGCGGATCGTCGTCGTCCGGTCCGACGCCACCTGCAGCTCGATGTCGGCGGGCAGCGCCGCCTTCAGCGCCGGCAGCAGCGCGCGGACGCCGTCGGTCGCGGCGATGATGTTGGCCCCCGGCTGTCGGCTGATCACCGCGACGACCGCCGGCCGCGCATTGAACAGGCCGAGCGTGCGCGCGTCCTCGGGCCCGTCGGTAACCGCGGCGACGTCCTCGAGCCGCACCGCGGCGCCGTTGCGGTAGGCGACGACGAGCGGGCGATAGTCGGCGGCGGCGCGGCGCGCGGCCGAGGTGTAGATCTGGAACCGCCGGCCGCCGTCGTCGATCGATCCCTTCGGCCGGTTGGGGTTGGTCGAGGCGATCGCCGCGCGCACGTCTTCGAGGCTGACGCCGAGCCGCGACAGCGCCAGCGGATTGAGGTCGACGCGGACCGACGGCAGCGAGCCGCCGCCGATCTGGACCTCGCCGACGCCGTCGACCTGCGCGAGCTTCTGCTGGACGATGCTCGAGACCGCGTCGTAGATCTGGTAGGGGGTGCGCGTCTTCGAGGTCAGCGCCACGATCATGATCGGCGCGTCGGCCGGGTTGACCTTGCGGTAGGTCGGGTTCGACCGGAGCGTCGCCGGCAGATCGACCCGCGCCGCCGCGATCGCCGCCTGGACGTCTCGCGCCGCGCCGTTGATGTCGCGCCCGAGGTTGAACTGGAGGGTGATCCGCGCCGAGCCGGCACCCGAGTTCGACGTCATCTCGGACACGTCGGCGATCGTGCCGAGGCGGCGTTCGAGCGGGGTGGCAACGCTCGACGCCATCGTCGCCGGGCTCGCGCCGGCGAGCGACGCGTTGATCGACACCGTCGGGAAATCGACCTGCGGCAGCGGCGACACCGGCAGGACGAAGAATGCGGCGATGCCCGACAGCGCCAGCCCGATCGTCAGCAGGATGGTCCCGATCGGGCGGCGGATGAACGGCGCCGACAGGCTCATTCGGCCGCCGCGGGAACGGGCGCGCGGCGCCGGGTGCGCGCCGCGAGGGAATCGAAGGCGAGGTAGATGACCGGCGTCGTGAACAGCGTCAGCAGCTGGCTGACGACCAGCCCGCCGAAGATGGCGAGGCCGAGCGGCCGGCGCAGCTCGGAGCCCTCGCCCCAGCCGATCATCAACGGCACCGCGGCGAATAGCGCGGCGAGCGTCGTCATCAGGATCGGGCGGAAGCGCAGCATCGCCGCCTGATGGATCGCTGCGCGCGGCGCCATCCCGCCGCTGCGCTCGGCGTCGAGCGCGAAGTCGATCATCATGATCGCGTTCTTCTTGACGATGCCGATCAGCAGCACGATGCCGATGATGCCGATGACGCCGAGGTCGTTCCCCGTGACGATCAGCATCAGCAGCGCGCCGATGCCCGCCGACGGCAGCGTCGACAGGATCGTCAGCGGATGGATATAGCTCTCGTAGAGCACGCCGAGGACGATGTAGACGGTGACGATCGCCGCGAGGATCAGCCACAGCTGGTTCGACAGGCTCGACTGGAACGCGTCCGACGCACCAAGGAAGGTCAGCGACACCGTCGCCGGCAGGCCGATCGCCGCCGCCGCCGCGGTGACGGTCGCCACCGCCTTGCCGAGCGACACGCCGGGGGCGGCGTCGAAGCCGATCGTCGACGCCGGGAACTGCGCGACATGGTTGATCTGGAGCGGCGTCGCCTGCTCGCTGATCCGCGCGATCGCGGCGAGCGGCACCGCCTGGCCGGTCGATGACTGGAGCTGGAGCCGGCCAAGCGCGGCGACGCCGCTGAGCTCGCCCGGCAGCGCCTCGAGGATGACGCGGTACTGGTTCGACTGGGTGAAGATCGTCGACACGATCCGCTGGCCGAAGGCGTTGTACAGCGCCTCGTCGACGTCGCTGGCGGTGATGCCGAGCCGAGCCGCGGTGTCGCGGTCGATGTCGACGAAGGCGGCGAGCCCCTCGGTCTGGATGTCGGAGACGACCGCGCCGAGCTTGGGGCTGGTCCGCATCTCGGCGGCGAGCCGCGTCGACCACAGCGCGACGTCGGCGGTCGACGCGCCCTCGATGCTGACGCGGTAGCTGGTCGGCCCGCGCTCGGCGTCGATCGACAGGTCCTGCACCGGCTGGAACCAGACCTGCGTACCGGCGACCGCGGCGGCGCGCTGGCGCAGCCGCGCGAGGACCGCGTCGAGGTTGCCGTCGCGGTCGCCCTTGGCGCGCAGGTTGAGCAGCATCCGGCCGCTGTTCTGCGTCTGGTTGATGCCGTCGACGCCGAGATACGAGCTGAGGCTGGCGACCGCCGGATCGGCGGCGAGCGCGCGCGCGACCTCGTTCTGCAGGCCAGCGGCGCGGTCGTACGAGACGTTCGGCGCGGTGCGGATGACCGCCTGCACCTGCCCCGTGTCCTGCACCGGGAACAGCCCCTTGGGGATGATCACGTACAGCGCCGCAGTCAGCGCGACGGTCGCGGCGAACACGATCAGCGTCAGCCCGCTGCGGTCGAGCACCCAGTTCAGCGCGCCGTCGTAGCGGCCGACGATACGCTCGAAGAACGCGCGCGACTTCCGCGCCAGCCCGACGTCCTCGAACCCCGGCTTGAGCCAGCGCGCCGCGAGCATCGGCACCAGCGTCAGCGCGACCACCGCCGAGATGACGATCGTCACCGCCAGCGCCACGGCGAACTCGCGGAACAGCCGCCCGACGACGTCGCCCATGAAGAGGAGCGGGATCAGCACCGCGATCAGCGACACGGTCAGCGAGATGATCGTGAAGCCGATCTCGGCCGCGCCCCGGACCGCGGCGGCGAACGGCTTCATCCCCTCCTCGATGTGGCGGCTGATGTTCTCGATGACGACGATCGCGTCGTCGACGACGAAGCCGGTGGCGATCGTCAGCGACATCAATGTCAGATTGTTGAGCGAATAGCCGAGCAGGTACATCACGCCGCACGTGCCGATCAGCGAGATCGGCATGGCGATCGAGGCGATGATCGTCGCCGGCACGCTGCCGAGGAAGAAGAAGATGACCAGCACGACCAGCGCCACCGAGAACAGCAGCTCGAGCTGGACGTCGTGGACCGAGGCGCGGATGCCGGTCGTGCGGTCGGCGAGCACCCGCACCTCGACGTCGGGCGGCAGGCCGGCGCGCAGCTGCGGCAGCACCGCGTTGATCGCGTCGACCGTGGCGATGACGTTCGCGCCGGGCTGGCGGCGGACGTCGACGATGATCGCCGGCGTCGTGCCGACGAACGCGCCGAGCTTGGTGTTCTCCGCCCCGTCGACGACCGCGGCGACGTCGCTCAGCCGCACCGGCGCGCCGTTCCGGTAGGCGACGATCAGCGTCCGGTATTCGGCCGCGGTCGACAATTGGTCGTTGGCGTTGATCGTGTACGCGCGGCTCGGACCGTCGAAGCTGCCCTTGGCGCCGTTGGCGTTGGCTGCGCCGATCGCGGTCCGCAAGCCGTCGAGGGCGATGCCGTACGACGCCAGCGCCTGGGTGTTCGCCTGGATCCGGACCGCCGGCCGCTGCCCGCCCGCCAGCTCGACCTGGCCGACGCCCGCGACCTGCGCGATCTTCTGCGCCAGCTGCTGGTCGACGATGTTCTGCACCGCGGTCAGCGGCCGCGTCCGCGAGGTGATCGCCAGCGTCAGCACCGGCGCGTCGGCCGGGTTGACCTTGGCATAGGTCGGCGGCGCCGGCAGGTCGGCGGGCAGCAGCGAGTTCGCCGCGTTGATCGCCGCCTGCACCTCCTGCTCGGCGATGTCGAGCGTCTGGCCGAGGTCGAACTGGAGGGTCTCGACCGAGGTTCCGGCCGAGCTGATCGACGACAGCCGCTTCAGCCCCTCCATCTGGCCGAACTGGCGCTCGAGCGGTGCGGTCACCGTCGCCGCCATCACCTGCGGGCTGGCGCCGGGATAGCTCGTCGTCACTTGGATCGTCGGATAATCGACCTGCGGCAGCGCCGCCAGCGGCAGCAGGCGGAAGCCGACGAAGCCGGCGAGCACGATCGCCGCCATCAGCAGCGCGGTCGCGACGGGCCGCGCGATGAACGGCCGCGACGGGTTCGGACCCGCCGACGATGGCCTTGCGGATCATCGCCGGCTTGGCATGGCGAAACGACAGCGCGCCTGTCAGCGCAGCGAGTGCGAACCCGCGATCGGGGTCTTCGACCTCGCGAAAATACGCCGTGATCAGCCGCAGCTTGTTGT
>CAXUEV010000118.1:0-5623 GCA_964250105.1 uncultured Sphingomonadaceae bacterium | reverse complement strand
CTGGTACATCATCCACGCCTACTCGGGCTTCGAGAACAAGGTCCGCGACGCGATCGTCACCGAGGCGGCGCGCAAGGGGCTCGACGCGTTCATCGAGTCGGTCGAGGTGCCGGTCGAGAAGGTCACCGAGGTCCGCCGCGGCAAGAAGGTGACGTCGGACCGCAAGTTCTTCCCCGGCTATGTGCTGGCGAAGATGGCGATGAACGACGACATCTATCACCTCGTCAAGAACACGCCGAAGGTGACCGGCTTCCTCGGCCAGCAGAACAAGCCGCAGCCGATCACCGAGGCCGAGGCGGCGCGCATCCTCAACACCAAGGCCGAGGAGCTGGTCTCGGCGGCCAAGCCCAAGCTCAAGGTCAACTACGAGATCGGCGACCAGGTCAAGGTGCTCGACGGGCCGTTCGCCTCGTTCAACGGCCTCGTCGAGGAGCTCGACTTCGACCACGGCCGGGTCAAGGTGTCGGTGTCGATCTTCGGCCGCGCGACCCCGGTCGAACTGGCGTTCGAGCAGGTCGAGAAGCCCAAGTAAATTTGTAGAGTCACCGTGGGAGGCAGCGACCCTGCCGCTCGGACCACGTTCAGGAGGCCGTCATGGCGAAGAAGATCACCGGTTACATCAAGCTGCAGGTCAAGGCCGGCAGCGCCACGCCGAGCCCGCCGATCGGGCCCGCGCTCGGCCAGCGCGGCGTCAACATCATGGAATTCTGCAAGGCGTTCAACGCCAAGACCGCCGACCTCGAGAAGGGGACGCCGATCCCGACGGTCATCACCGTCTTCGCCGACCGCAGCTTCACCTTCGCGACGAAGACGCCGCCGGCGTCGTTCCTGATCAAGCAGGCGGCGGGGCTGAAGGCCGGCGCGACGACGCCCGGCAAGGGCGCGTCAGCCGGGCAGATCACCTCGGCGCAGATCCGGACGATCGCCGAGGCGAAGATGGCCGATCTCAATGCCAATTCGGTCGAGACAGCGATGCGGACGATCGAGGGCAGCGCGCGCTCGATGGGTCTCGACGTGGTGGAGGCGTAACGATCATGGCACAGACCAAGAAGCAGAAGGCGCAGGCCGCAACCATCGACCGCGAGACGCTGTATCCGCTCGATACCGCGCTCGGCATCGTCAAGGCGAACGCCACCGCCAAGTTCGACGAGACGATCGAGGTCGCGATCGGTCTGAATGTCGATCCGCGTCACGCCGACCAGATGGTCCGCGGCGTCGTCACCCTGCCCAAGGGCACCGGCAAGACGGTCCGCGTCGCGGTGTTCGCGCGCGGCGCCAAGGCCGAGGAGGCGCTCGCCGCCGGAGCAGACGTCGTCGGCGCCGAGGATCTGCTCGAGACGGTGACCGGCGGCAAGATCGACTTCGACCGCTGCATCGCCACGCCCGACATGATGGGCCTGGTCGGACGGCTCGGCAAGGTGCTCGGCCCGAAGGGGCTGATGCCGAATCCCAAGCTCGGCACGGTGACGATGAACGTCGCCGCCGCGGTCGAGGCGGCCAAGGGCGGCCAGGTCGAATACCGCGTCGAGAAGGCGGGGATCATCCACGGCCGGCTCGGCAAGGCGAGCTTCGCCGCCGAGGACCTGCGCGCCAATTTCGACGCGCTGATGGACGCGGTGACGCGCGCCAAGCCGACCGGCGCCAAGGGCAAATATCTGCAGAAGGTCGCGCTCAGTTCGTCGATGGGTCCGGGGGTCAAGGTCGACACGGCGACCGTTCCCGGGCATGGGCCGGCGTAACGTAGAGAGTATCGAAGTTTCGGGAGCGCCTCGGCGCTCCGGATACCGTCCGAGATTGCAGGTGTTCGCGAGAACCTAAGCCCGACGGGCCTGCATGAGACGGGGAGAGTTTTCCGCCAAGTCGTCGTGCGATGACGGCTGCGGGTCCGCCAATCGGGCGGACGACGACCCCTCGGGCGGGCCAACGGATGGCCTGCAAGCCATCCTTAGGCTCCACCGTGCGTCCGGAATCGTCCGGCGCACCAACAGGCTAAGGAGAGAGCATGGATCGCGCTCAGAAATCCGAGCAGGTATCCAACCTCGCCAAGACTTTGTCCGAGACTGCGGTTGTCGTCATCGCGCGCAACCACGGCCTGTCGGTGGCCCAGGTCACCGATTTGCGGACGAAGATGCGGGCGGCGGGTGCCTCCTTCAAAGTGACCAAGAACCGGCTCGCCCGGATCGCGCTCGACGGCACGCCGTACCAGCCGCTGGGCGAGATGCTGACCGGCCCGGTCGGCTTCGCCACCTCGACCGACCCGGTCGCCGCCGCCAAGGTCGCGGTCGACTTCGCCAAGACGACCGACAAGTTCGAGCTGGTCGGCGGGGCGATGGGGACGACTCTGCTCGATGTCGACGGCGTCAAGGCACTGGCGTCGCTGCCGTCGCTCGACGAGCTGCGGGCGAAGATCGTCGGTCTCGTCCAGGCGCCGGCGACCAAGCTCGCGCAGCTGGTCAACGCGCCCGCGGGCAAGCTCGCCCGGGTGTTCGGTGCCTATGCCACCCGCGACGACGACCTGGCCGAAGCCGCCTGACCTAAGTCTTGAATCAAGTACCGAAATCATGGGCTGCGGCCCTGCACATGGAGAATGACAATGGCTGACCTGCAGAAGATCGTCGACGAACTGAGCACCCTGACCGTGCTCGAGGCGGCCGACCTCGCCAAGTTGCTCGAAGAGAAGTGGGGCGTCTCGGCCGCCGCCGCGGTCGCCGCCGGTCCGGCCGCCGCCGGTCCGGCCGCTGCCCCGGTCGAGGAGAAGACCGAGTTCGACGTCATCCTGACCGGCGACGGCGGCAAGAAGATCAACGTCATCAAGGAAGTCCGCGCCCTGACCGGGCTCGGCCTGACCGAGGCCAAGACGCTGGTCGAATCGGCGCCGAAGGCGATCAAGGAAGGCGTCAACAAGGCCGAGGCCGACAAGATCAAGGCGCAGATCGAAGCCGCCGGCGGCACCGTCGAACTTAAGTAGCTCGTCCGAGCGTTTTGGTACAAAGGGGGACGGTCCGCGAGGGCCGTCCCTTTCGATTCAGCGACGGTGGCGATAAGTCACTGTCATAGAATCGATATAATCTTTCGATGTCTGTGTGATACGGGCAGTGTGCGCTATATCCTTACGGAAGCGGTAAGATCGGTCGAAGGGTAAGCGCCATGACGGTAGCCAGTATCGGAGGCTTTTATGGTGCCGCTGTCGGCCCGACATTCGTGAAGTCCGATTCGGTCGAACCAGCCACGCCGCCTCGGAGGATTCCTGGTCGAGGTGTCGAAGCCGATGACGACCGATGGCTTGCCGAGAACCGCGGGATCGCGGTGACCGATTCGGTGGCGCAGCTGACGCCCGGGCAGCGCGACTGCCTGCGCCTCGTCTATCGGCACATGACGTCGAAGGACATCGCGCGCGCGCTCGACATCTCCCCCCACACCGTCGACATGCGCCTGCGCACGGCGATGCGCACGCTGTCGGTCGCGAGCCGCATCGATGCGGCGCGCGTGCTTGCCGAGCACGAGGGTGAAACCGGCTATCAGACGTTGATATACCAAGCGCCGGAGCTTGCCGGGGTCGCCTTGCCGGGCACAGTTGGGGCTCCGGTCCCGACCACGGATGACGACAATGCTCACCAGCATCAAGCAGCGCGGCAAGGACCGGATCTCGAAGCGCCAGCCGGCGGCCCTCCCCGTTTGGCCGGCGCTACTAGGAGCGGCGAGGGGCATCCCCCAATGCCCCTCGCCAACTCGCTACCCTGGGGCAATCGCAACCGCCTCTCCCCGGGCGCACGTCTCGCATGGATCGCCATGATCGCGATCGGTTCGGCCCTCGGCTTCGGCGCGATATTGACCGCGCTCGAGGCGTTGAAAAACCTACTCTAGCTTCGTCGAGCACTCCTCGGCTGCCCTGCAACAACGCGCTCCGGCGCGAACAGAAAGTCATGTGCCATGCTCAAGGAACGCCGCCTCATCGCTCAAAGTGTCGCCGATCAGCTGTACGCAGCCGAAGCCGCGATCGATGCAGCGATCACCGCCACTGCCACGCTGACCGGGCTGATGCCCGCGATCCGCGCCGACGCCGGCCTGTCGGCGCTGATCGGCCACGACGCGATCATGCAGGCCTCCGTGACCTGCGCCGAACTGGTCCAGGCACGCGGCAGCATCGTCGCCACGCACAAGGCGCTGAGCGTCGCCCAGCGCGAGATGGGCCTCGGCGCTGTGATGTTCGGCAGCTACGCCAAGCCGCCCAGTGCGGAAGTCGACGATACGCGCCGCCTGCGGAGCGTCGGCCCCGCGGCTGCCGTCGCCTGACCCGAAGGACGGGCCCGGCTGCACGCGCAGCCGGGCTATCCTGGTCAATCGGGCGGAGGCGTCGATGATAGACGTAATTTTTACCGTGGTCCTGCTCGTCGGCTGCGGCGTCGCCCTGTGGAAGGGTCATTTCGACGAACGACTGACGGCGGTCGTCCTGCTTTGCGGCGCCCTCGTCTCGCCGCTGGTGACCGTCGGCGCGTTCATCGTTCCCGAGCTCGGCATCCTGGCGGTCGATGCGACCCTGTTCGGCTTCCTGTTGAGCCTGGCGCTGGTCAGCGACCGCTTCTGGCCGATGTGGGCGGCAGGCTTCCAGATCGTCGGCACGCTGATCCACGTCGCTCGCTTCGTCGACGCGTCGATATGGCCGTACGCCTATGCCACGGCGGAAGCCTTCTGGGCGTACCCCGTGCTGGCCGCTCTCGGCTTCGGAACCTGGCTCGAGGCGCGCTACCGCGAGGATTGACGATCGGCGGTAATTATCCTCTTTCGCAATCGGCGGTCGCCGCCTATATGGGCGGCACACACACATTCCGGACGTCGTCGTTCTCCACGATGGCGGCCGCCTCGTTCCTTCCCGGGAGACGCTCCGCTTTGCTCACGGATCGTCAAGAATTGGGTTCGGCGCAGGTTTCACGAGGCTGACGGTGCGGTCCCGCTGCGGGGATGCGCACCTTTTCGCGTTGGACCCCGCGTCCGGCGCGCGATCGAAAGGCGAGGACGACCATGGCGACCCAGGCGACGACCCCCCCGAGCACCAGCTTCACCGCACGCAAGCGCGTCCGCAAGACCTTCGGCAAGATCCACGAAGTCGTCCAGATGCCGAACCTGATCGAGGTCCAGCGCGAATCGTACGAGCATTTCCTCCGCTCGCGCCCGGCCGACAATTATGTCAGCGGCCTCGAGAAGACGCTGCGGTCGGTGTTCCCGATCCGCGACTTCGCCGGCACCGCCGAACTCGACTTCGTCCATTATGAACTCGAAGACCCCAAGTACGACACCGACGAGTGCCGCCAGCGGGGCATGACCTATGCCGCGCCGATGCGCGTGACGCTCCGCCTGATCGTGTTCGAGGTCGACGCCGACACCGAGGCGCGGTCGGTGCTCGATATCAAGGAGCAGGACGTCTACATGGGCGACATGCCGCTGATGACGGGCAACGGCACCTTCATCATCAACGGCACCGAGCGCGTCATCGTCTCGCAGATGCACCGCAGCCCGGGCGTGTTCTTCGACCACGACCGCGGCAAGACGCATGCCAGCGGCAAGTTCCTGTTCGCCGCGCGCGTCATCCCGTACCGCGGCTCGTGGCTCGACTTCGAGTTCGACG
>CAXUEV010000117.1:0-5633 GCA_964250105.1 uncultured Sphingomonadaceae bacterium | reverse complement strand
TGTCGCCGGGCCAGTTCTCGACGTCGGTGGTGATCGTCAGCTGCCCGCCCGGCTGGAGGCCCTGGACGAGCACCGGCTCGAGCGCGGCGCGGGCGCCGTAGATCGCCGCGGTATAGCCCGCCGGGCCGGAGCCGATGACGAGCAGCTTGGTCGTGATGTCGGTCATGATCGTGTCCCTCGACGCCCTATCTAGGGATCATCGCACGGTTCGACAAACCCGCAACAAATTGCGGGCGCGCGCAATATTTGGATAGTATTCCGCCACGTCCGGTCGCACTGATTACGCATGCACCGAACCCGCCTGCACCTCGACGCCATCGACCGCGTCATCCTCGGCAACCTCCAGTCCGACGGGCGGATCACCAACGTCGACCTCGCCGAACGCGCCGGGCTGACCGCGCCGCCGTGCCTGCGCCGCGTGCGCGCGCTCGAGGAGGCGGGTGTCATCCGCGGCTATCACGCCGACCTCCAGCCCGAGGCGATGGGCTACGGCATCACCGTCTTCGCGATGGTCAGCCTCAAGCGCCAGGCGGAGGACGAGCTGCGCGCGTTCGAGGAGCATGTCGCGGCGCTGCCGCAGGTCCGCGAATGCCATATGCTCAACGGCGAGATCGACTTCATCCTCAAGGTCGTGGCGCACGACCTGCAGGAGTTCCAGCGCTTCCTGACGCGCGAGCTGACGCCGGCGCCCAACGTCGCCAGCGTCAAGACCTCGCTCACCATCCGCACCTCGAAGCTGCTACCCGGCGTGCCCGTCGACTGACGCCTCAGAACTCGAGCTTGGCGCCGACGCGGATCTGGTAGAGCGACACCCGGCTCTGCAGCGACAGCGTCGGGTCCTGGACCTGGCGGTAGCTGTACTTGAGGCAGGTGCCCGCGTTGGGCGCCGGGGCGAACGCCGCGCACGACGCCTGCACGACGTTGGCGAAGTACGGGAAGTTGACCACGCGGTACGAGCCGAGGTTGCGGTCGATCAGGTTGAGCACGTTCTCGATGTCGCCGAAGATCTTGAGCTTCGCCCCCCAGACCAGCGGCAGCTCCTGGCTGACGCGGATGTCGACCTTGGTGAACCACGGGCTGGTGCCGAGGTTCTTCGGCGCGACCTGGCCGCGGAAGTTCTTCAGCTTCGAATTGTTGATCAGCGCGTCGAGCCCCGACTGCGCCGCCGCCGCGGTCTGCACCGTCACGCCGCCGACGACGTTGCTGTCGTACTGGACCAGCGGGTCGTTCGGTCCGGTCGGCACGTAGAGCAGGAAGCGGCGGTCGTCGCCGAGCACCCCGTACAGCGCCGAGCGCGTCGCCGAGCCGAGGTCCTCGGCGGTGTAGCTGAAGTGGCGGCCCGACCGGCGCTCGCCGAACACGTCGAAGCGGGTCTCGTTGTCGCCGAACAATTTGGTGCGGAAGCCCGCGTTCCACTTGATCTGGTGGCGCGCCTCGTCGTTCGACGTGCCGTAATAGGCATAGTTCGGGTCGGACGCGGCGGTCTGGTTGTACAGCGACGTCGAGGTCGACGAGGTCAGCTCGCTGACTGCCTTGGCGATCGTGTGCGTGTAGCTGGCGCCGAGCGACAGGCCGAAGTCCCACGCCTTGCTGAAGCGCCCGACGGCGATCACGCTCTTGCCGCGATGGCTGTTGTACAGGATGTAGTCGCCGTTGGTGTCGGTCGCTGTCGTCTTGGCGCGGTAGCGCGGACGCCCGTCGGGGAGCGTGCCGGCGACGATCGAGCGGATGTCGGTCACCTGGAAGCCGTTCGACACGTCGGTGTAGACGAAGTCGCCGCCGATCAGCCAGTCGTCGCCGAACCCGCCGAGATCGGCCTTGTACGTCGCCGACGCCGAATAGCGGTAGACCGACGGGATCTTGAAGTTCGGATCGAGCGCGTTGACCGTCGACAGCGGCACGCTCGCGGTGTTGGTCTGGAGATATTGCGTGACCGCGGCGGGGATGCCGGGTCCGCCGCTGACGCCGTTGAGCGCACCCTGGCCGACGGCGAGCGGCACGTTGAAGACGTCGGCGGCGGTCGCGTTGCGCTGGATCGTCAGCTGGTTCGAGACGATGCCGGTGTTGGAGAAGCTGTTCGACAGGTAGACGTCGGGGGTGCCGCCGCCGAAGCGCCCCGCGCCGGCGCTGATCTTTAGCCGGTCGGTCGGCGACCAGGTCAGGCCGAAGCGCGGCGAGAACAGCTGCTTGCCGGCGATGTTCTCGGTGTTGGTGCCGATGACCTGCCCGTCGCTGCCGGTCGCGCCGGCGGCGATCCGCTCCTGCCGGTTGGCGAAGTTCTGGTTCGCGGTCGGCCGGTCCTTCTGCTCGTACAGGTCGTAGCGGAAGCCGTACTGCACCGTCAGCGTGTCGGTCACGTCCCACGTGTCCTGCAAGCCGAAGGTGTAGGTCTGGTAGTTGAAGATCGCCGCGACCGAGTTGATGTCGCCGTTGATCGGCACGTTGTAGGCGAGGCGGTTGGCGCGGCGCGCCTCATAGTCGGCGATCGAATCGAAGTAGAACACGCCCGCGGTGTTCTGCGCGAACAGGTTGTTGACGTCGATCTGGTTGCGCTCGAACAGCGCCTTGACCGCGTGGCCGCCGCTATGGACCTCGGCCTGGAGCTGGATGTCGAGGTTCTTGGTCTCGAGCTCGTTTGCCTGGCGCGAGGCGTCGGGGCCGAACTGGATCGTCGGCACGCCGATGTTGCACCCGGTCGTGCCGCCGCCGCCCGACGTGCTGTCCGACTGGGCGGCGGTGCACACGGTGAACTGGCCGAAGCTGCGGCCGTTGTACGGCACCTGGCCGCGCTTGTAGTCGCGGTAGCTGACGCGCGCCTCGGTCGAGAAGATGTCCGACCAGTCCGAATTGAGCTGGATGACGCCCGAATGGACCGTCTCGGTCAGGGCGTACGAGTTCGACTGGAGCGCGAGGAACGGTGATGTCCGGCTGATGCTGTTGCCGCTGTTGCCGTCCTGGAAGTTGCTGCTGTCGTTGTAGACATACGTCGCCGACAGGCGCTGGCCGTCGACGATGTTCCAGTCGGCCTTGGCGACGAGCTTGTCGTCCTTCTCGAGGACGCTCGACGGGATGTCGAGCGTGTCGTAGCCGTAGATCGACTTGGCGTCGGCGGTGATCAGGTCGACCAGCGCCCGCGTGACGCCCGGCACCGGGTTGGCGAAGCCTTCGCCCTGCGGGCCGTAGTCGGCGGTGCGGCCTTCGCGCAGGCGCTCGCCGGTGACCGCGAGGAACAGCCTGTCCTTGACGATCGGGCCACGCAGCGAGAAGCCGTAGTTCTTGCTGTCGAAGCTCAGGTTGACCTGGGTATCGCGCGTCCGGTCGCCGGTCAGGCTGTCTTCCGAATAGGTGAAGAAGGCGCTGCCGTGATACTCGTTCGTCCCCGAACACAGGACGGTGTTGATCGCGCCGCCCTGGAAGTCGCCCTGGGTGATGTCGGTCGGCGCGACCTCGACGGTGAACTCGCATATCGCGTCGAGCGGGACCGGCCCGCGCTGCGTCGGCAGGCCGCCCTGGTTGATGCCGAAATCGTCGGAGAACTGGACGCCGTCGACCGAAAATTTGTTGAACCGGCCGTTCTGCCCGGCGATCGAGATGCCGCGGTTGGTCGGATCGAGCGTGACCAGCGGGTCGCGGCGGGCGAGGTCGCGGATGTCGCGGTTGACCGAGGCGACGCCTTCGATCCGGTCGCGGTCGAGCGCGGTCACCGGGCCGGTGGCGAGCACGATCGAGCTGCGCTGGCGGGTGCCGGTGACGGTGATCACCTGGCCCTCGGCGGCGAGCGCGACGCTGACCCGCTGCGGCGTCGCCGCGATCAGGTTGGCGACCGTCGTCGTCGCCGTCTCGAAGCCGGGGGCGGCGACGCTGACCGCGACCGGGCCGCCGATGCGCAGGCCGTTGGCGCTGAAGCTGCCGTCGCGGCCGGTCGTCTGGACCGACACCGTGCCCGACGGCGTGTGGGTGATCGTCACCGTCGCCCCGGCGACCGGCGCGCCGGCGTCGCTGAAGACGTCGCCGCGCAGCGACGCCGTCGTCTCCTGCGCGTGGAGCGCGCTCGCCGACGCGAGTGCGATCAGCGCGACGCCCGTCAAGTTCCGCATCATGTCGTCCCCGCATCCGCCGCCCGCCGGAACCTCCGGCGAATCGCTCGGCAGACCATAGGGCGCGATGTGGCGGCGCTTTGTGACTGGCGCGTTGCAGATCGGGCGCCGCCGCGGCTTTTCACGGCCCGTTGCCCCGCGGCCACACTCCGGGGCGGCGGCGTAGGCGATGACGGGCTCGAACCGCCGACCCTTCCCGTGTAAAGGGAATGCTCTACCAACTGAGCTAATCGCCCGCGCCGCCAGCCTTTAGCGTGCGACCGCGCGCATGTCATCCGGAGCCGGGCAGTGGAACAGGTGATCGCCGACGGCCTGGGCTTCTCCGCCGCGCGGCTCGCCGCGGTCGGGCGCTTCCTCGACGACCGCTATGTCGGCCCGGGCCGCCTGCCGGGCGCGGTCGTCGCGGTGTCGCGCTTCGGCCGGCCGGCGTACACCGCGGTGGTCGGCCACGCCGACGTCGAACGCGGCACGCCGCTCGCCGCCGATTCGATCTTCCGCATCTATTCGATGACCAAGCCGCTGACCTCGCTCGCCTTCATGATGCTCGTCGAGGCGGGCCTCGTCGCGCTCGACGACCCCGTCGACCGCTACATCCCCGCGTGGCGCGACCTCGGCGTGTTTGTCTCGGGCACCGCCGCGACCGGCTTCGCCGCGCGCCCCGCCGCCGCGCCGATGCGGATCGTCGACCTGCTGCGCCACACCTCGGGCCTGACCTACGGCTTCCAGGCGCGGACCGAGGTCGACGCCGCCTACCGCGCCGCGCGGATCGGCGAGTTCGCCACCGCCGGCACGCTCGACACGATGATCGCCGACCTGGCCGCGCTGCCGCTCGAGTTCGATCCCGGCACCGCGTGGAACTATTCGGTGGCGACCGACGTGATCGGCTATCTGATCGGCGTCATCGCCGGCGAGCCGTTCGCCGACTTTCTCCAGCGCCGCGTCCTCGATCCGCTCGGCATGGCCGATACCGGCTTCAGCGTGCCGCCGGCGGCGGCGCACCGCCTCGCCGCCTGCTACGAGCCGACCGCGAACGGCGGCCTCGCGCTGTACGACGATCCGGCGACGAGTGTCTTCCTGCACCCGCCGGGCTTCGTCTCGGGTGGCGGCGGGCTGGTGTCGACCGCGGGCGACTATATGAAGTTCGCCCAGGCGCTGCTCGACGGCGGCCGCGTCGGCGGCCACCGGCTGATCGGGCGCAAGACGCTCGCGCTGATGACCGCGAACCACCTGCCCGGCGGCGCCGACCTGCCGGCGGTGTCGGTGTCGCTGTTCAGCGAGGCGGCGAACGCCGGCGTCGGCTTCGGCCTCGGCTTCGCCACGACGATCGATCCCGCGCGGACGCTGCTGCCCGGCAGCGCCGGCGACTATTTCTGGGGCGGCGCGGCGAGCACCTACTTCTGGGTCGACCCCGCCGAGCAGCTCGTCGTGGTCTTCATGACCCAGCTCCTGCCGAGCTCGACCTACCAGGTCCGCCGCGAACTCCGCACGTTGGTCTACAGCGCGCTCGACGATTAGCCCCGGCCTCAGCCCGGACCG
>CAXUEV010000116.1:0-5688 GCA_964250105.1 uncultured Sphingomonadaceae bacterium | reverse complement strand
CGCGGTCGGCCGCGCGGGCGAGCAGTGGACCGGCATGCGCGCGGCGGTGTTCGACGCCCTCGCCGGCTTCGACCAGCCGGCGAGCGCCTACGACATCGCCGAGGCGGTGTCGAAGACGCTCGGACGACGCGTCGCGGCGAACAGCGTCTACCGCATCCTCGACCTGTTCGTCGGCGTCAACGTCGCGACCCGGGTCGAGAGCCGCAACGCCTATATGGCGAACGCCCACCCCGGCTGCCTCCACGACTGCATCTTCCTCGTCTGCGACGGCTGCGGCCGGACGACGCACGTCGACGACGACATCGTCGGCGGCAGCGTGCGCGAGGCGGCGAAGGCGATGGGTTTCACGCCGCTGCGGCCGGTGATAGAAGTCCGCGGCAAATGTGTCGAATGTGGTTAACGGAGACGGCACGCGATGCGAGTGAAACCGGTTCGACATCGTCCGGCCGACGCGCTACCCCCGGCGCCACCGACAACAGGGACAGGTAGCCCGGTGACGCAACGTCCTGTAACGCCGCTGCTCGACACGGTCGATACGCCCGCCGACCTCCGCCGTCTCGAAGCGGCCGATCTCCGCCAGCTTGCCGACGAACTGCGCAGCGAACTTGTCGACGCGGTCAGCGTCACCGGCGGCCATCTCGGTGCCGGCCTCGGCGTCGTCGAGCTGACGGTGGCGCTGCATTATGTCTTCGACACGCCGACCGACACGCTCATCTGGGACGTCGGCCACCAGGCCTATCCGCACAAGATCCTGACCGGGCGCCGCGATCGCATCCGCACGCTGCGCGCGCCCGCCGGCCTGTCGGGCTTCACCCGGCGCAGCGAAAGCAAGTACGATCCGTTCGGCGCCGCGCACAGCTCGACCTCGATCTCGGCGGCGATCGGCTTCGCCGTCGCCAACCAGCTCGCCGACCGGCCGGGCAAGGCGATCGCGGTGATCGGCGACGGCGCGATGTCGGCGGGCATGGCGTACGAAGCGATGAACAACGCCGCCGCCGCCGGCAACCGGCTGATCGTCGTGCTCAACGACAACGACATGTCGATCGCGCCGCCGGTCGGCGCGCTGTCGGCGTATCTCGCGCGCATCTACTCGTCGCGTCCGTTCCTCGAGCTGCGCGACCTCGCCAAGCTGCTGGCCAAGCGCACGCTCGGGCCCAACCTCCAGCGCACCGCCAAGCGCGCCGAGGAATATGTCCGCACCCTCGCCAGCGGCGGTTCGCTGTTCGAGGAGCTCGGTTTCTACTATGTCGGGCCGATCGACGGGCATAATCTCGAGCATATGATCCCCGTGCTCGAGAACGTCCGCGACGCCGCCGAAGGACCGATCCTCGTCCATGTCGTCACGCAGAAGGGCAAGGGCTACGCTCCGGCCGAGGCGGCGGCCGACAAATACCACGGCGTCCAGAAGTTCGACGTCATCACCGGCGCGCAGGTCAAGTCGAAGGCCGGCCCGCCGAGCTACACCAGCGTCTTCGCCCAGGCGCTGGTCGCCGAGGCGACGCGCGACGACACGATCGTCGCCGTCACCGCGGCGATGCCGTCGGGCACCGGCCTCGACAGGTTCGAGGCGAAGTTCCCCGAGCGCACCTTCGACGTCGGCATCGCCGAACAGCATGCGGTCACCTTCGCCGCCGGCATGGCCGCCAAGGGCCTGCGCCCGTTCGCGGCGATCTACTCGACCTTCCTCCAGCGCGCCTACGACCAGGTCGTCCACGACGTCGCCATCCAGAACCTGCCGGTGCGCTTCGCCATCGACCGCGCCGGGCTGGTCGGCGCCGACGGCGCGACGCACGCCGGCTCGTTCGACGTCACCTATCTGTCGACTCTGCCGAACTTCGTCGTCATGGCGGCGTCGGACGAGGCCGAGCTGGTCAACATGGTCCACACCATGGCGCTCCACGACGGCGGCCCGAGCGCCGTCCGCTATCCCCGCGGCGAGGGCACCGGCGTCGCCCTGCCCGACCCGCCGGTCGCGCTCGAGATCGGCAAGGGGCGGGTCGTGCGCGAGGGCAAGACGGTCGCCATCCTGTCGCTCGGCTGCCGGCTGCAGGAGGCGCTCGCCGCCGCCGACGATCTCGACGGCCGCGGGCTGTCGACGACCGTCGCCGACATGCGCTTCGCCAAGCCGCTTGACGAGGCGCTGATCCGCAAGTTGGCGCTGAGCCACGACGTGCTGGTGACGATCGAGGAGGGCGCGGTCGGCGGCTTCGGCGCGCACGTCCTGACCTTCGCCAGCGACGAGGGGCTGACCGACGGCGACCTCAAGCTCCGCACCATGCGCCTGCCCGACGTCTTCCAGGAACAGGACGGCCCCGTCGCGCAATACGCCACCGCCGGCCTCGACGCGGCACACATCGTCGACACGGTGCTCGGCGCGCTGCGGCACAACAGCGTGGGGGTGGTGACCGGCGTGCGGGCTTGAGGCGGCGTGTCCGATGATATACATCGAGCTCGATGTATATCATGGAGTTCGGAGATGCATGTCGCGCGTTGGGGCAACAGCCTCGCCGTTCGTATCCCGTCGTCGGTCGCCAAGCTGCTTGATTTGAAGGAAGGCGACGAGATCGACGTCGTCGCCCGCGATCGGCAGCTAGAAATAGGTCGCAAGATGGACCGCGATTCTGCCTTGGCCGCGATACGCGGGCTCTCAAGACCGCTGCCGCCGGGGTGGAAATTCGATCGCGAGGCGGAGATCATGTCGCGCGAGCAGCATGACGGGTGAGCGGTTTTCTCGATACAAATATCCTTGTCTACGCCTTCTCCGATGATCGGCGGGCGATCGTCGCACGAGACCTGCTGGAGCGCCGCAACGGTATCGCCGTCCAATCGCTCAACGAGTTCACCCTGGTCGCGCGGCGTCGCCTATTGATGTCGTGGCACGAGATCCGGACGTCGCTCGAAGCGATCCGTGTCGTTTCCGCCGAGCCTTCGCCGTTGACGGTCGAGGTACACGAACACGGCCTCCGCATAGCCGAGCGCTATCGGCTGCGGGTGTTCGACAGCATGATCGCCGCCGCCGCCCTTACTGCCCGATGCGACACGCTGTGGTCGGAAGACATGCACGACGGACTGGTCGTCGACGACCGGCTGACGATCCGCAATCCGTTCGCGTGACGCCTATGGCGCGGTCCGCGCCACATAGGCCTCGAGCACGTCGGCCACCCGCCGCTGCCACCCCGGCCCGGTGCCGCGGAAATACGCGAGGACGTGCGGCGGCAGGCGCATCGTCACCGGCTGGCGCGCCTTGTCGCCCAGCGGCGGTCGCCCGATCGGGCGCATGCCGCCCTGCGTCAGGACGCCCGTCGCCGGGCGCACGACGACCCCGCCGACGGCGATCTCGGCGTGCGCGAACATTTCGGCGGTCCACTCGGGCGCGTCGTCAGGGTCGATCCATTCGCCCGATGCGGGATTCTTCGCGTCCATTCGCCCTCCTCATCGAGATCACCCGTCGGCCCTCGGGCACCGGCGACCATACCACCATCGTCATCCGCCCGCCCAGCCACCCGAACGTCTGGAAGCGCGGCTCGGGATAGTCGAAGCGCTGGTCGGCCAGCGTGACGACATCCCCGGCGAATATCTCCGCCGCATCGGCGAAGTCGAGACCGCGTTCGATGAGCGTCCGGTCGCGCTTCGCCGGATCGAACTCGATCCTCATCGGAGTTGATGTACGCACGCAAAGACAGTTGTCAACGGCATGGCGCATCCTGTACCGCATCGTCGGCGATGACCAAGCCCCGCGCCGACCAGCAACTCGTCACGCTCGGCCTGGCGGAATCGCGAACGCGGGCGCAGGCGCTAATCCTCGCCGGGCTCGTGTTCGCCGGCGACCGGCGCGTCGACAAGGCGGGTCAGGGGGTCGATCCGGCCGTGCCGCTGACGGTCAGGGGCCGCGACCATCCGTGGGTGTCGCGCGGCGGGATCAAGCTGGCGCACGGGCTCGACCATTTCGGCTGGGACGTGGCGGGGGTCACCGCGATCGATGTCGGCGCGTCGACCGGCGGTTTTACCGACGTGCTGCTGACCCGCGGCGCGGCGCACGTCTTCACCGTCGACAGCGGCACCAACCAGCTGGCGTGGACGCTGCGCGACGATCCGCGCGTCACCGTGCTCGAGCAGACCAGCGCGCGCATCCTGACGCTCGCGCATATTCCGGTGGCGGTCGACCTGATCGTCTGCGACGCGAGCTTCATCGGGCTGGCGAAGGTGCTCGCACGGCCGCTGGCCTTCGCCCGCGCCGACGCCCGCCTGCTGGCGCTGATCAAGCCGCAGTTCGAGGCCGGACGCGGCGAGGTCGGCCGCGGCGGGGTGGTGCGCGATCCCGCCGTCCATGCCCGCGTCTGCACCGAGGTCGCGGCATGGCTCGCAGCCGAGGGCTGGACGGTCGCGGGCATCGTCGCCAGCCCGATCACCGGTCCCGAGGGCAATGTCGAGTTCCTCGTCGCCGCCGCCCGCGGGGCGCCCGCGTTGACGGATGCCGTCGGCGGCGTCACATAGCGCGACGGCCGAGGAGTCCAGCCATGCAGTCGCAGAACCGTATCTTCGAAGACCTGTCGAAGGTCGCCACCTCGGCGATGGGGACGATGGCGGGCGTCGGCCGCGAGGTCGAGACGATGATCCGCGGCCGGGTCAAGGAGATGGTCGGCGGCCTCGATCTCGTCGACCGCGACGAGTTCGAGGCGGTCAAGGCGATGGCGGCGACCGCGCGCGCCGAGACCGAGGCGCTCAAGGCCGAACTCGCGGCCCTCCGCGCCGAGGTTGCCGACCGCAAGGGAACGGCACCGATTGTCTGATCACCCACGATATCTGGTGTCGGCGATGAATTTGGCGCTTGCGTCGATCGGCGTCGGCCGCCAGCGTACGGCAATGCCGGCGGCGGGCGGGAGCAGGGCGCGATGACCCAACTCGATATCGACTTCCAGCCGGCACCCGCGGCGCCGATCGACATGCTCGAACATTATTTCAACGCGCACGGCTGGGCGTTCGAGCGGAGCGGCGACGAGGAAATCACCGCCTCGGTCGCGGGGAGCTGGGCCAATTTCCAGCTGCGTGCGCTGTGGCGCGAGGATGAGCGCGTCCTCCAGTTCATCGCCATGCCCGACATCCGTGTGCCCGACACCAAGCGCGCGGCGATCTACGAGACGCTCGGCCTGATAAACGAGCAGTTGTGGATCGGCCATTTCGAGATGTGGGCGGCGGACGGCACGTTGCTGTTCCGCCACGCGACCCTGCTCGACAGCCACGACGAGGATGAGGACATCGACCTGACGCTCGGCCAGGCCGAGATGCTGGTCGATGCCGCGATCGACGAATGCGAGCGCTTCTATCCCGTGTTCCAGTTCGTCCTCTGGGCCGGCAAGTCGCCCGCCGAGGCGATCGAGGCGGCGCTGCTGGATACGGTCGGCGAAGCATGACTCCGGCCGCCGATCTGTCCGGCATCGGGCGGGTCTGGCTGATCGGCTGCGGCAACATGGGCGGCAGCCTGCGCGAGCGCTGGCTGGCCCACGGCCTCGCCGACCTCGTCGTGATCGACCCGCGCGCGGCGGACGTCGGCGCACTGAGCGCGCCGCCGGCGGACGGCGCTCCCGACATCGTCGTCCTCGCCATCAAGCCGCAGCTGTGGCTCGACGCCAGCGCCGCGCTCGTCGGACGGACCGGCGCCGGCACGCTGGTCGTCTCGGTCATGGCCGG
>CAXUEV010000115.1:0-5752 GCA_964250105.1 uncultured Sphingomonadaceae bacterium | reverse complement strand
CGACGATCTCGACTTCCTCGCCGACCTTGACGATGCCGCTCTCGACACGACCGGTCACAACGGTGCCGCGGCCCGAGATCGAGAAGACATCCTCGATTGGCATCAGGAACGGACGATCGAGCGGCCGCTCGGGCTGCGGGATATATTCATCGACGGTCTTCATCAGCGCGACGACGGCATCGTGGCCGATTTCGGGACGCTTGTTGTCGAGCGCGCAAACCGCCGACCCCTGCGTGATCGGCACGTCGTCACCCGGGAAGTCGTACTTCGTGAGCAATTCGCGGATTTCGAGCTCGACGAGCTCGAGGATCTCGGCGTCGTCGACGAGGTCGACCTTGTTCATGAACACGACCATCGCCGGCACACCGACCTGCTTCGCCAGCAGGATATGCTCGCGCGTCTGCGGCATCGGACCATCGGTCGCCGAGACGACGAGAATGGCACCGTCCATCTGCGCCGCACCGGTAATCATGTTCTTCACATAGTCGGCGTGGCCAGGGCAATCGACGTGAGCATAGTGACGATTGGCGGTTTCATACTCGACGTGCGCGGTCGAGATCGTGATGCCACGCTCGCGCTCCTCGGGTGCCTTGTCGATGTCGGCGTACGACGTGAAGGTCGCGCCGCCGGTCTCGGCCAGGATCTTAGTGATCGCCGCCGTCAGCGACGTCTTGCCGTGGTCGACATGGCCGATCGTGCCGATGTTGCAGTGCGGCTTGTTCCGCTCGAATTTCGCCTTACCCATGACGTGTAACCCTCTTCGTATGATCCGGATGCGCCACGAGGCGCGCTGATTTGCGTGGAAAAATGATCGAGATCAGGCCATCTTCGCCTTGATTTCCTCGGCCACGTTCGACGGAACTTCTTCGTAGTGGCTGAACTGCATCGAGTATTGCGCGCGCCCCTGGCTCATCGATCGCAGCTGGTTGACATAGCCGAACATGTTCGCCAGCGGCACCTGCGCCTCGATGACCTGCGCATTGCCGCGGCTGTCGGTGCCCTGGATCTGCCCTCGGCGCGAGTTTAGGTCGCCGATGACATCGCCCATGAAATCCTCGGGCGTGACGACCTCGACCTTCATCACCGGCTCGAGCAGCTTGATGCCGGCCTTGGTCGCCGCTTCGCGCATGCCGCCGCGACCGGTGATCTCGAACGCCAGCGCCGACGAGTCGACGTCGTGGTAAGCGCCGTCGTAGAGCGTCGCGGTGAAGTCGATGATCGGAAAGCCGATCAGCGAACCCGACGCGGCGACCTCCCGGATGCCCTTCTCGACCGAAGGAATATACTCCTTCGGCACGTTGCCGCCCTTGACCTCGTCCTTGAAGACGACGCCCGAGCCGCGCTCGCCGGGCTCGACAGAGAATTTGATCCGGCCGAACTGACCCGAGCCGCCCGACTGCTTCTTGTGCGTATAGTCGACATCGACCTTACGCGCGAGCGACTCGCGATACGCCACCTGCGGCGCGCCGACATTGGCCTCGACCTTGAACTCGCGGCGCATGCGGTCGACGAGAATCTCGAGGTGCAGTTCGCCCATGCCCTTGATGATCGTCTGGCCGCTCTCGTTGTCCGACGACACGCGGAACGACGGGTCCTCCTGCGCCAGGCGGTTGAGCGCGATGCCCATCTTTTCCTGATCGGCCTTGGTCTTCGGCTCGACCGCGACCTCGATGACCGGCTCGGGGAACTCCATCCGCTCGAGGATGATCGGCTTCAGCGGCGCGCAAAGCGTGTCGCCGGTCGTGACGTCCTTCAGTCCGACCAGCGCGACGATATCGCCGGCATAGGCTTCCTTGATGTCCTCGCGGTTGTTCGCGTGCATCAGCAGCATGCGGCCGATCTTCTCGCGCTTGTCCTTGACCGAGTTCAGCACCATCGACGCCGCTTCGAGCTTGCCCGAATAGATGCGAGCAAAGGTCAGCGTGCCGACGAAGGTATCGGTCATGATCTTGAACGCCAGAGCCGAGAACGGCGCGTCGTCAGACGCTTCGCGAATCTCGTCCTCGTCCTTGAGGTTGATCCCGTGCATCGGCGGAATGTCGAGCGGCGACGGCAAATAATCGACCACCGCATCGAGCAGCGGCTGGACGCCCTTGTTCTTGAAGGCAGAGCCGCACAGCACCGGCACGAACGCGAACGCCAGCGTCCCCTTGCGGATCAGCATCTTCAGCTCGGCGGTCGTCGGCTCGGTGCCTTCGAGATAGGCCTCCATGAGCTCGTCGTCCTGCTCGACCGCCATCTCGATCAATTCCGAGCGTGCGGCGGCAGCCGCATCCTTGAGGCTGTCCGGGATGTCCTTGTATTCGAACTTCGCGCCGAGACTTTCCTCGAGCCAGACGATCGCCCGGTTCTCGACCAGGTCGACCAGCCCGACGAAGTCGCCTTCGAGGCCGATCGGCAGGTACAGCACCGCCGGGCGCGCGCCGAGCCGGTCCTTGATCATCGCCACGCAACGGTCGAAGTTCGCGCCCGTGCGGTCGAGCTTGTTGACGAAGCACATCCGCGGCACTTTGTACTTGTCGGCTTGACGCCAGACGGTCTCCGACTGCGGCTCGACGCCGGCGACGCCGTCGAAGCATGCGACCGCGCCGTCGAGCACGCGCAACGACCGCTCGACCTCGATCGTGAAGTCGACATGGCCCGGGGTATCGATGATGTTGATGCGATGGTCGTTCCAGAAGCACGTCGTCGCTGCCGACGTGATCGTGATGCCGCGCTCCTGCTCCTGCTCCATCCAGTCCATCGTCGCGGTGCCTTCGTGCACTTCGCCGATCTTGTACGACTTGCCGGTGTAATACAGGATGCGCTCGGTCGTCGTGGTCTTACCCGCGTCGATGTGCGCCATGATACCGATGTTGCGGTACATGTTGAGGGGCGTGGTGCGAGCCATGATCTAACTACCAGCGATAATGCGAGAAGGCGCGGTTGGCTTCAGCCATCCGGTGGGAATCCTCACGCTTCTTGACGGCGGTGCCACGATTGTTGGCGGCATCGACCAGCTCGCCCGACAGGCGCGCCGCCATCGTATGCTCGGAGCGGTTGCGCGCCGCCGAGATCAGCCAGCGGATCGCCAGCGCCTGGCTACGCTCGGGACGAACCTCGACCGGAACCTGGTAGGTCGCGCCGCCGACGCGGCGGCTACGCACCTCGATCCCGGGCTTAACGTTCGCCAACGCGTCGTGGAACACGGCGAGCGGCTCGCGGCGGGTCTTGGCTTCGACGGTGTCGAGGGCATTGTAGACGATCGACTCGGCGGTCGACTTTTTGCCCTCGTACATGACGAGGTTCATGAACTTGGACAGGATGAGGTCGCCGAACCGGGGGTCGGGCAGGATCTCACGCTTTTCGGGACGACGACGACGGGCCATGTGATCTTCTCTCTTACTTCGGCCGCTTGGCGCCGTACTTCGACCGGCTCTGCTTGCGATCCTTGACGCCCTGGGTGTCGAGCACGCCGCGCAGGACGTGATAGCGCACGCCGGGAAGATCCTTGACGCGACCGCCGCGGATCAGGACGACCGAGTGCTCCTGGAGATTGTGCCGCTCGCCGGGAATATAGCCGATCACCTCGAAACCGTTGGTCAAGCGGATCTTGGCAACCTTGCGGAGAGCCGAGTTCGGCTTCTTGGGCGTCGTCGTGTAGACGCGCGTGCAGACGCCCCGCTTCTGCGGGCATTCCTCCATCGCCGGGGCAGTCTCGCGGACGCGCTGTGGTTGACGTCCCTTGCGGATCAACTGGTTAATCGTCGGCATCGTTGTCGTGTCATCCTGCTGTTCGACGACGACCTCACGATCGGCGCCTACTCCCGGTCCGAGCCGCCCTCACGGCATAAGCGCGGTCGACCCCTTTTTAGGACCTTCCGCGCGCAACTCGGCCTGTCGTTCCATATGCCCGGACAAGACAGCGTCTAGGACGAACGCCTACCACCAGCCCGCGAGCGAGCGGCGCATATACGGTCAGGACCTGTCGCGGTCAACGGCTTTTCGGCGTCGACGCCGCCTTCGCGCCTCGCGCTTACTGCTGCAACGAGCCGTGGCAGTGCTTGAACTTCTTGCCCGAGCCGCACGGACACTGCGCATTGCGCGAGGTCGTGGCCTGCCAGTCGGCCAGCGTCTCGGCGTCGACGTCAGTGAATGCCGCCGCCGCGCTTTGGGCGAAGGCGAGGCTGCCGGCGGGCAGGTTGCCGATCGGCCCGAAAGCATCGTTGCGCCCGGTCAGCGGGTCGATGTGCGTCGTCACGAAGTCCGGCAGCGCCTGGTTCAGATAGGCGCCGTCGGCATAGGCCTCCGGCTGCATCTCGAAACGCGCGTTCGACAGCATTCGCGTCACGTCCTCGCGAACCTGCGTCAGCATCCGTTCGAAAAGCGCGAAAGCCTCGGACTTATACTCGTTCAACGGCGTCTTCTGGGCATAGGCGCGGAGATGGATGACCTGCCGCAGCGCGTCCAACGTCGCCAGATGCTCCTTCCAATGATGATCGAGCGCCTGGAGCAGGAAGTTCTTCTCGATCTGGATCCATGATGCGGGCGGGATCAGCGCCGCCTTGGCTGCGAGGGCGTCATCCGACGCCTTGATCAGCCGGTCGACGAACATCTCCTGGTCGACCGCGTCTTCCTTGACCCACTCGTTGACGTCGACGTCGAGCGCCAGGGTCAAGCGCACGGCCTCGTCGAGCGCAGCGATATCCCATTGTTCGGGATAGGTGTTCGGCGGGCAGTTCGCCGCGACCAACGCGTTGACCGTCTCGTGGCGCATGTCGAGAACGACGTCGCCGACCGCCTCCGAGTCCATGATGTCGGCGCGCTGATCGTAGACGACCTTGCGCTGGTCGTTCATCACGTCGTCGTACTGGACGACGTTCTTGCGCTGATCGTAGTTGCGCGCCTCGACCTTCTTCTGCGCGGTCTCGATCGCTTTCGAGATCCACGGGTGGATGATCGCCTCGCCCTCCTCGAGCCCGTTGTTCATCATCCGCGTCAGCATGTTCTGCTGGCCGAAGATGCGCAGGAGATCGTCGTCGAGGCTGAGATAGAAGCGGCTGAGGCCGGGGTCGCCCTGGCGGCCCGAACGGCCGCGCAGCTGGTTGTCGATGCGGCGGCTCTCGTGGCGTTCGGTGCCGAGCACGAACAGGCCGCCTGCCTTGCGCACCTCCTCGCGCTCGGCGAGCACCTCGGCCTTGATCCGGGCGGCCTCGGCATCGCGTTCGGGACCGTCGACCAGATGCGCGAGCTCGCGTGCGACGCGCGCCTCGAAGTTGCCGCCGAGCTGGATGTCGGTGCCGCGGCCGGCCATATTAGTGGCGATCGTCACCGCGCCGATGCGTCCCGCCTGCTCGACGATATGCGCTTCCTGCTCGTGGTAGCGGGCGTTGAGCACGACGTGCTCGACCTTCTCCTTCTTGAGGAATTCGCTGAGCAGTTCCGACTTCTCGATCGACACGGTGCCGACGAGGATCGGCTGCTTGCGCTCCTGCGACTCACGGATCGTCTTGACGATCGCCTTGAATTTCTCGTCGGCGTTCTTGTAGAATTCGTCGTCGACGTCCTTGCGCTGCACCGGCAGGTTCGTCGGGATCTCGACGACGTTGAGCTTGTAGATGTCGAAGAACTCGGCGGCCTCGGTCGCCGCCGTCCCGGTCATGCCGGCGAGCTTCGGATACAGCCGGAAGTAATTCTGGAAGGTGATCGACGCGAGCGTCTGGTTCTCGGGCATGATGTCGACGCCTTCCTTGGCCTCGACCGCCTGGTGCAG
>CAXUEV010000114.1:0-5756 GCA_964250105.1 uncultured Sphingomonadaceae bacterium | reverse complement strand
AATTCGGCGAGGAGGCCGTCCACCGCCTCGATCGACGCCGGCAGTTCGGCATCGGGGACGGGTGCGCCAACCAGCAGTTCCAGCGCGTTGCGGTCCTGCGCCACCGCCGTCGTCGCGTCGGCACGGTCGGCGCGCGCCTGTTCGAGCACCGTCTCGGCCTGGCGCAGGTCGCTCCGCGGGGCGATGCCGCCGGTCAGCCGGGCGCGGGTCAGGTCGACGCTGCGCTGGGCGCTGACCTCGGTATCGGCGGCGATGGCGACGAGGCTGCGGTCGGTCGCCAGCGTCAGATAGGCGGTGGCGACCTCGGCGACGAGTGCGAGGCGCGTCGTGCGGGCGGCGGCGGCGGTGCCGAGATATTCCTGCAGCGCCGCGCGCGTCAGGCTGCGGACGCGGCCGAACAGGTCGATCTCGAACGCGGTGACGCCGAGGTCGAGCTGGTAGCTGCGGCTGTCGCCCGAGGCGACGACGCTGCTGCCGGTGCCCGATCCCGTGCCCGTGCCGCCGCCGACATCGCCGGCGACGCTGCCGTCCGAACCTGTCGTTCCGCCGCCGCTGCTGCGCAGCGCCGAATCGCCGCTGCTCCGCGTGTAGCGGGCGTTGGCGTCGATCTCGGGGAACAGGTCGGCGCGCTGGGCGCGGTAGGTGCCGCGCACCGCGGCGATGTTGGCCAGCGCCGCGCGCAGGTCCTGGTTGTTCGCCAGCGCCTGCTCGATGATCCGCTGGAGCGCGGGATCGCGGAAGATCGTGCGGTAGTCGACCGTCGGCAGCGTCGCCTCCGACCGGCGGAGATAGGCGTCGCCGACCGGCCAGCCGGGGGCGACGGCCCCGATCGGCCGGACGTAGCGCGGCTCGAGGTTGCACGCCGACAGCGCCGTCAGGCCGAGCAGCGCGACGATCCCGCGCCTCATGCCGCGGCTTCCGCCGGCTTGCCGTCGGGCGCGTGCTCGGCCTTGCCGGCGAACAGGCGGCGGACGAGGACGAACGCCAGCGGCACGTAGAAGATCGCCAGCACCGTCGCCGTGACCATGCCGCCGATGACCGCGGTGCCGATCGCGACGCGGCTCTGCGCGCCCGCGCCGGTCGAGATCGCCAGCGGGATCACGCCGAAGATGAAGGCGAGGCTGGTCATGATGATCGGCCGCAGCCGCAGCCGCGCCGCCTCGAGCGCGGCGTCGACCGCGCTCTTGCCGTTCTTCTCGGCCTGTTCGGCGAACTCGACGATCAGGATCGCGTTCTTCGCCGCCAGCCCCATCGTCGTCAGCAGCCCGACCTGGAAATAGACGTCGTTGCTCAGGCCGCGGAAGGTCACCGCCAGCGCCGCCCCGACGAGCCCGAGCGGGATCACCAGCAGCACCGACAACGGGATCGACCAGCTCTCGTACAGCGCCGCGAGGCACAGGAAGATGACTAGCAGCGACAGCGAATAGAGGATCGGCGTCTGCCCCCCCGACAGGCGTTCCTGGTACGACAGCGCGCTCCACTCGACCGCGGTGCCCTTGAGGTCCTTCGCCAGCTCCATCATCTTGTCCATCGCCGCGCCCGAACTCTGGCCCGGCGCGGCGTCGCCCTGGATCTCGTACGCCGGCTTGCCGTTGTAGCGCGCGAGCGTCGTCGGCGCCTGCCGCCACTCGGTCGTGGCGAAGGCGGAGAACGGCGCCATCGTCCCGCTGCCGGTGCGGACGAACCAGTTCGACAGGTCCTCCGGCCGGCTGCGGTACTGCGCGTCGCCCTGGACGTAGACGCGCTTGACCCGGCCGCGGTCGACGAAGTCGTTGACATAGACGCCGCCCCACGCCCCGCTCAGCGTCGAATCGACGTCGGACTGGACGATGCCGAGCGCGCCGACCTTCTCCTGGTCGATGACGACCGACAGCGTCGGCACGTCCTCGAGCGAGTTCTGCCGCACCGACGCCAGCTCGGGCACGCCGCGCGTGCGGGCGAGCAGCGTGTCGCGCGCCGCCTTGAACGCCTGCCGGTCGAGCCCGCCGACATTCTCGAGCTCGAGGGTGAAGCCGCTCGACTGGCCGAGCCCGCGCACCGGCGGCGGGTTGAGCGCGAAGAACTTGACGTCGCGCAGCTCGGCCGAGAGCTGCTGGGTGGCGCGCCGGGTGATCGCCAGCGCGGCATTGTCGGCGCCCTCGCGCTCGTCCCACGGCTTGAACGAGACGAAGCCGCGCCCGGTATTCTGGCCGGCGCCCTGCTGGCTCTGGCCGACGATCGCGAGCATCGACGCGGTATTATGTTCGCGGTTGAGGAAATAATCCTCGATCTTCTCGACCGCGGCTTCGGTCCGCGCCTGCGTCGCGCCCGGCGGCAGCGTGTACTGGAGCTGGGCGATGCCCTGGTCCTCGCTCGGCAGGAAGCTCGTCGGCAGGCGGACGAACGCGACGACGAGCACGGCGACGACGACGACATAGCCGATGATCGGGATCAGCTTGCGGTCGATGACGCGCGCGACGGCGTCGCGGTAGCGGTCGGCGGTGCGGTTGAACCAGTCGTTGAAGCGTTGCCCCCAGCGGCCGACGACGCCGCGCTTGCCCTCCTTGTCGGGCCGCTTGAGCAGCGTCGCCGCCAGCGCCGGCGACAGCACCAGCGCGACGACCACCGACAGGACCATCGACGAGACGATCGTGATCGAGAACTGGCGATAGATGACGCCGACCGAGCCGCCGAAGAACGCCATCGGCAGGAACACCGCCGACAGCACGAGGGCGATGCCGATCAGCGCCGTCTGGATCTCCGCCATCGACTGGACGGTCGCGTCGCGCGGGCTGATGTCGGGGTTCTCCTCCATCACCCGCTCGACGTTCTCGACGACGACGATCGCGTCGTCGACGAGCAGGCCGATCGACAGCACCAGCCCGAACAGCGTCAGTACGTTGATCGAGAAGCCGGCGACGGCGAGCACGCCGAACGTGCCGAGCAGCACCACCGGCACCGCGATCGCCGGGATCAGCGTCGCCCGCCAGCTCTGCAGGAAGACGAACATGACGATGACGACGAGGACGATCGCCTCGGCCAAAGTCTTGACCACCTCCTCGACCGACAGCTTGATGAAGGCGGTGCTGTCGTTCGGGAAGGCGTATTTGAAGCCGTCGGGGAACGACTTCGCCTGGTTCTCGATCTCGGCGCGGACGAGTTCGGCGGTCTTCAGCGCATCGGCGCCGGGCGCGAGCTGGATGGCGATGCCCGACGCCGGATGGCCGTTGAGCCGGCCGGTCTGGGTATAGGACTCGCTGCCCAGCTCGACCCGCGCGACATCCTCGAGCAGCACCTTCGAGCCGTCGGTGCGCGTCTTGACGATGATCTTGCGGAACTGTTCGGGGGTCGTCAGCCGCGACCGTGCGGTGACGGTGGCGTTGAGCATCTGCACCGCCGGCGACGGCTGGCCGCCGATCTGGCCGGCGGCGACCTGGGTATTCTGCGCCGCGATCGCCGCGGTGACGTCGCTCGGCATCAGCTGGACGCTCGCCAGCCTGAACGGGTCGAGCCAGATCCGCATCGCATATTGCGCGCCGAAGACGTTGAAGTCGCCGACGCCCTTGATCCGCCCGATCGCGTCCTGCATCGACGACACGAGATAGTCGGCGACGTCGCCGCTCGTCTTGCGGTCGGTCTCGTCGTAGATCGCGACGACCATCAGGAAGTCGGGGTTCGACTTGGTCACCGTCAGCCCCTGCGCCTGGACCTGCTGCGGCAGGCGGGGCAGCGCCTGCTGCACCTTGTTCTGCACCTGGACCTGGGCGATGTCGGGGTCGGTGCCCTTGTCGAACGTCACCGTCACCTGGACCTGCCCCGACGCGTTCGACGTCGACGCGAAGTAGATCAGCCCGTCGATCCCGGTCAGCTGCTGCTCGATGACCGTCGTCACGCTCGATTCGAGCGTCTCGGCCGAGGCGCCGGGATAGGTCGCGCGGATGTTGACCGACGGCGGGGCGATGTCGGGATACTGGGCGATCGGCAGCGACAGGATGCCGCCGATGCCCGCCAGCATGATGACGATGGCGATGACCCAGGCGAAGATCGGCCGGTCGATGAAGACCTTCGACAGCACCGGCTAACCCTTCGCCGCGGGCGCGGCACCGGCATCGGCCGGCTTGGACGCAGGCTTCGATCCCGCGACGACCGGCTTGATCTTCTGCCCCGGCTTGATCTGGCTCAGGCCCTCGACGATCAGCCGGTCGCCCGCCTTGAGCCCGGCGGTGACGAGCCACTTGTCGCCGACGGTGCGCGCGGTGGCGACCTTGCGCAGTTCGGCCTTGTCGCCGGCGCCGACGACGAGCGCAGTCGCGTTGCCGCGCGGATCGCGGGCAATGCCGGTCTGCGGCGCGAGGATCGCGTTCTGCTGCGTCGCCTGCGACAGCCGGGCGCGGACGTACATGCCGGGCAGCAGCAGGCCCTGCCGGTTGGGGAATCGCGCGCGCAGCGTCACCGATCCGGTGCTCGGGTCGACCACCGCCTCGGCGAACTCGACGCGGCCGCGGGCACCGTAGTCGCTGCCGTCCTCGAGCGTCAGGCTGACCGTCGCCGCCGACGGCGTCACGCCGCCGCCGGCAAGCGCCCGGCGCAGCGCCAGCAGGTCGGCGCTCGACTGCTGGATGTCGACGAAGATCGGGTCGAGCCGCTGGATCTGCGCCAGCGGCTCGGTCTGGCCGATCGTGACCAGCGCCCCCGTCGTCACCAGCGAGCGACCGATCCGCCCCGAGATCGGCGCCGCGACCTGGGTGAAGCGCAGGTTGATGTTGGCCGTCTCGAGCGCGGCGCGGCTCTGCGCGACCGACGCCGCCGACTGGCCCGCGGTCGCGGTGGCATCGGTCAGGTCCTGCTTGCTGACCGCCTCGAGCTGCGCCAGCGGCTTGTAGCGCTCGGCGCGCGCCTGGGCGCCGACCTGCGTCGCCTCGGCGCTGGCGAGGTTGGCCTTGGCGCTGGCGACGGCGGCGCGGTACAGGCTCGGGTCGATCCGGTACAGCGTCTGCCCGGCGCGGACGATCGCGCCCTCTGTGAACAGCCGCGCCTGGACGATGCCGGCGACCTGCGGGCGGACGTCGGAGGTCTCGTACGCCGCGGTCCGCCCGGCGAGTTCGAGGAACAGCGGCACGGTCTCGGTCTTCAGCGTGACGAAGCCCGCCTCGGGCGTCGGTGGCGGGCCCTTCTCCTCCTGCTTCGCGCCGCAGCCGGCGAGCAGCACCGCGACCGCGCCGCACAGGCATCGTGCTCTACCGGTTCGCATCGATGTCATATCCGGACGGGGGTTGACTGGGAGGGAGCGGCGCCGGCGGAGCACGACGACGATACCCGTACGCGGGCAACGCCACGATCCCCCTACCGTTCCCGATGCGACTTGTCTGTAGCCGATCGGCCGATCCGCCCGGCGAGCGCCGCCGGCGGCGGTCCGCCGCCCGCCCAGTCGAGCAGCTCGACCGTATGGACCACCGGCAGCGTCGTCCGCGCGGCGATCTGGTTGATGCAGCCGATGTTGCCGCTGGCGACGACGTCGGCGCCGAGCGCGGCGAGGTTCGCCGCCTTGCGGTCGCCGAGCCGTCCGGCGAGGTCGGGCTGGAGCAGGTTGTAGGTCCCCGCCGAGCCGCAGCAGATATGCGCCTCGGCGGGCTCGACGACGGCGAAGCCGGCGGCGCGGAGCAGGTCCTGCGGCGTGTCGCGCACCTGCTGCCCGTGCTGCAGCGAGCACGCCGACTGATAGGCGACGGTCAGGCCGCGCGGCGCCCCCGCCGGCAGGCCGAGGCGCGCGGCGAACT
>CAXUEV010000113.1:0-5779 GCA_964250105.1 uncultured Sphingomonadaceae bacterium | reverse complement strand
CGCCAGCGCGGCGTCGGCCGCCGCCGCCGCCGCCAGTGCGCGGTCGGGCGTCTCGACGATGAAGGCGTTGAGCGGCCGCGCCGCTTCGACCGCGGCGATGTGCGCCTGCGCCAGCTCGCCCGCCGAGAACGCCTTCGCCCGCAGCCCTGCCTGCATCGCCGCGATCGTCAGCCCGGTAAGGTCGGCGCCCGCCGTCATTCGATGACCTTGGGCACCGCGAAGAAGCCGCTCTCGCGCGCCGGCGCGTTGGCCAGCACCCGATCGCGCACGCCGCCGTCGGTCACCGCGTCGGCGCGCCAGCGCAGGATGTTGGGGATCACCGCGGTCATCGGCGCGACGCCGCTCGTGTCGACCTCGCCGAGCTGTTCGATCCAGCCGAGGATGCCGTTGAGCTCGCCGACCATCGGCTCCGCCTCGCCCGCACCGAGCCGGATCCGCGCGAGATGGGCGATGCGGGTGACGGTGGCGGCATCGACGGCCATGCGGGCTCCCAGGGTGCGGTGCAGCGAACAGCCGCGCCGGTAGCATGCCGACGCGCGTCGGCTCAACCCTCGCACCTGATCCTCTTCGCTCGGGGGAGAGGCGACTCGCGCGAAGCGCGGCGCGAGGGGCTTTCGCACGTGAAGGATAGCCCTTCAGGACAATGCCGTTTGACCGTCTTTTGTTCTTGCGCAACAAGGAGGCATGGATGATCTTCCCCCGTCTACTATCGACTCTGCCGACGACGTGGCGGCGCGGCCGAACGAGGTCGCCGACCCCGTGGCGATGGTCGCTCGCTTTGTCCCGGCCGACATTCTGGCACGGTATGAGGTCTATAGTTACCGCAACGCGGCGCTTATTCTCAGCGAGGCGCATCCGACCGAATTCGCCGACCTGATCGGCGCGCTGCGCGCGTTCAGCATCACGACCGACATCATCCGCAAGCCTGGCGGGAGCGAGTCCGATATCCCGAAGCTCGTATCAAAGCAGCTGCGTCCGCTCGGCTGGCACGAGACGACGATCCAGGCCGATCTTCTGGTCAAGCTGCTGTGGCGGCAGAGCCAAGTGGATACCCGTGGCAGAACCAACAATGTCGCGATGACGCGGGAAAGCATCAAAGCTAGGTTTCTCGACGGTCACAAGGTCGATTATGTGAAGGACCGTGTCGCCTTCGACGTCGAATGGAACAGCAAGGACCAGACGTTCGACCGCGACCTCTACGCGTTCAGCGCCTTCAGCCAGTGCGGCGTGATCGACGTTGGAGTCCTGCTGACGCGAAGCGCCGAACTGGATACGGTCTTTCGCGCGCTCGGTCTAATGGCCAAATATGGTGCTTCGACGACATGGATGGGCAAGCTGCTCTATCGCCTGAACGCCGGTCGTAACGGTAGCTGTCCGGTGCTGGCGGTCGGGATCAGGCCGGCCTGCGTCTCGGATTGGGGAACGACGAATGACGACTGATGTGCCCAGTATTGCCGACGACTTTACCGGGTCGCTTGGCAGTTCGCGTTTCGCCACGATCCTCGCCGATCCGCCGTGGCGTTTCCAGAACCGTACCGGCAAGATGGCACCCGAGCATCGCCGCCTGTCGCGCTACGGCACGATGGACCTCAACGACATCATGGCGCTGCCGGTGTCGTCGGTCGCGGCGCATCCGGCGCATCTGTATCTCTGGGTACCCAACGCGCTACTGCCGCAGGGACTTGCGGTGATGGCGGCGTGGGGATTCGATTACAAATCGAACATCATCTGGCACAAGGTTCGCAAAGACGGCGGTTCCGACGGGCGCGGGGTCGGCTTTTATTTTCGCAACGTCACCGAAATCCTGCTGTTCGGGGTGCGCGGCAAGAACGCGCGGACCGGTCCGGCGGGGCGGCGGCAGGTCAATCTGCTCGGCACGAGAAAGCGCGAGCACAGCCGCAAGCCGGATGAAATGTACGACATCATCGAAGCCTGCAGCCCAGCACCGCGACTGGAGATATTCGCCCGCGGCTCGCGGCCCGGGTGGACGACATGGGGCGATCAGGCCGAGGACTATGCGATCGACTGGGATACCTACGCGCATAACAGCGGCGGCGTCGGCTGGGTCGAAGCCGCGGCGTAAGGCTACCCTCACGTCGCGGCAGCCCTTGCCTTGCGCGCGGCCGGCTTCGCGGGTTTGGCGGCGGGCTCCGGGAGGAGCGCCTTGAGGTAGCCGCCGGTCCAGCTGCGGGGGACGGTGGCGAGGTGTTCGGGGGTGCCGGTGGCGACGATCTCTCCCCCCTTGTCGCCGCCGTCGGGCCCCAAGTCGATGATCCAGTCGGCGGTCTTGATCACCTCGAGGTTGTGCTCGATGACGACGACGGTGTTGCCCTGTTCGACCAGGGCGTGGAGAACCTCGAGCAGCTTGCGGACGTCCTCGAAGTGGAGGCCGGTGGTCGGTTCGTCGAGGATGTAGAGCGTGCTTCCGGTGGCGCGGCGGGCGAGCTCCTTGGCGAGCTTGACACGCTGCGCCTCGCCGCCCGACAGCGTCGTCGCCTGCTGGCCGATCTGGACATAGCCGAGGCCGACCTCGAGCAGCATCGCCAGCTTGTCGCGGATCGGCGGCACCGCCTTGAAGAAGGCGACGCCGTCCTCGACCGTCATCGCGAGCACCTCGGCGATCGACTTGCCCTTGAAGCGGACCTCGAGCGTCTCGCGGTTGTAGCGCTGGCCGTGGCAGACGTCGCACTGGACATAGACGTCGGGGAGGAAGTGCATCTCGATCTTGATCAGCCCGTCGCCGGTGCACGCCTCGCAGCGGCCGCCCTTGACGTTGAAGCTGAAGCGACCGGGCTTGTAGCCGCGTGCGAGGCTTTCGGGCAGGCCGGCGAACCAGTCGCGGATGCAGGTGAACGCGCCGGTATAGGTCGCCGGGTTCGACCGCGGCGTCCGGCCGATCGGCGACTGGTCGATGTCGATGACCTTGTCGAGGTGCTGCAGCCCGTCGACGCCATCGTGCGCGCCGGCGAGGACGCGCGCGCCGTTCAGGTCGCGCGCCGCCGCGGCGTACAGCGTGTCGATGGTGAAGGTCGACTTGCCCGACCCGGAGACGCCGGTGATGCAGGTGAAGGTGCCGAGCGGGATGGCCGCGGTCACGTTCTGCAGGTTGTTCGAGCGCGCGCCGCGGACGGTCAGCTTCTTGCCGCTGCCGGGCCGCCGCCGCGCCGGCACGGGCACCGATCGCCGGCCGCTCAGATAGTCGCCGGTGATGCTGCCGGGCGTGTCGAGGATGTCCTGGAGCGACCCCTGCGCGATGACGTGCCCGCCGTGGACGCCGGCGCCGGGCCCCATGTCGACAACATGGTCGGCGGTGCGGATCGCGTCCTCGTCGTGCTCGACGACGAGGACGGTGTTGCCGAGGTCGCGCAGGCGCTTGAGCGTCAGCAGCAGCCGGTCGTTGTCGCGCTGGTGGAGCCCGATCGACGGCTCGTCGAGGACGTAGAGCACCCCCGACAGCCCGCTGCCGATCTGGCTGGCGAGGCGGATGCGCTGGCTCTCGCCCCCCGACAGCGTCCCCGACTTGCGGTCGAGCGCGAGATAGTCGAGCCCGACATTGTCGAGGAAGCCGAGGCGCTCGACGATCTCCTTCATGATCCGCTCGGCGATCTGGCGGTCCTTGGGATTGAGCTTGGCGGTCAGCGCCTTGGCCCAGGGATACGCCTGCGAAACCGGCCGGCGGACGGCGTCGGCGATCGTCTCGCCGTCGATCCTGACCGACAGCGCCTCGGGGCGGAGCCGCGCGCCATGGCACACCTCGCACGGCGCCGAGCTCTGGTAGCGCGACAGTTCCTCGCGCATCCACGCGCTCTCGGTGGCGCGGAAGCGCTTGTCGAGGTTGGCGACGACGCCCTCGAACGGCTTCGACACCTCGTACGCCTTGCGCCCGTCCTCGAAGCGCAGCGCGATCGCGCGTGACCCCGTGCCGGTGAGGACGGCGGCCTTCGCCTCCGGGCCGAGGTCGCTCCACTTCGACTTGAGGGTGAAGCCATAGGCGCGGCCGACCGAGGCGAGGACCTGCTGGTAATAGGGCGACGGCGGGTTCGACTTGGCCCAAGGCATGACCGCGCCGCCGGCGATCGTCAGCGCCTCGTTGGGCACGATCAGCGCGGGATCGAAGTAGAGCTTCTCGCCGAGCCCGTCGCACGCCGGGCAGGCGCCCTGCGGCGCGTTGAAGCTGAACAGCCGCGGCTCGATCTCGGCGATGGTGAAGCCGCTGACGGGGCAGGCGAACTTCTCGGAGAAGGTGATCCGCTCGTGGACCGGCTCGGCGACATGCTCACCGTCGGGCGTCAGCGGCAGGTCGGCCATCTCGACGATGGCGAGGCCGTCGGCGAGCTTGAGCGCGGTTTCAAAGCTGTCGGCGAGCCGCGTGGCGAGGCCGTCCTTGACCACGACGCGGTCGACGACGACATCGATGTCGTGCTTGTATTTCTTGTCGAGCGCCGGCGCCTCCTCGATGGCGTGGAAGGCGCCGTCGATCTTGACTCGCTGGAAGCCGTCCTTCTGCAGCTGCGCCAGCTCCTTGCGGTACTCGCCCTTGCGGCCGCGGACGATCGGCGCGAGCAGCAGCAGGCGCGTGCCTTCGGGCAGTTCCATCACCCGGTCGACCATCTGGCTGACGGTCTGGGCGGTGATCGGCAGGCCGGTGGCGGGCGAGTAGGGAACGCCGATCCGCGCCCACAGCAGGCGCATATAGTCGTAGATCTCGGTGACCGTGGCGACGGTCGAGCGCGGGTTCTTCGACGTCGTCTTCTGCTCGATCGAGATCGCCGGCGACAGGCCCTCGATATGGTCGACGTCGGGCTTCTGCATCAGTTCGAGGAACTGGCGGGCATAGGCCGACAGCGACTCGACGTAGCGGCGTTGGCCCTCGGCGTAGATCGTGTCGAAGGCGAGGCTCGACTTGCCCGAGCCCGACAGGCCGGTGATGACCACCAGCCGGTCGCGCGGCAGGTCGATGTCGATCGACTTGAGGTTGTGCTCGCGGGCGCCGCGAACCTGGATATGGGTCAGCATGGAGGTTCTGTTCCAGATCTGTTCGCAGCCGGCAAGGGCTGAAGGTAAGACGCCGGTCGCGCCCCGACAAGCGCGCCGGAACGGCTGCGGCCACCGCGCGTAGGAGCACGACGCCCCCTTGGGAGATCGACCATGACCGACGACCGCCCGCTTGCCCATACCGACACGCCGAGCCGGCCCGAGCACCGCGAGGCGCACGACGCCGAGCACAAGCCGGCGCTGAAGCGCGATCCGTCGGACAGCGACGCCAAGCTCGACATCGAGCTCGACGAGACCTTCCCGTCGAGCGATCCGCCGTCGAACACTCAGCCTGGCCGCGGCGGCGATCCGGCGCCGTCGAGCGGCTTCAAGGATTCTGACGGCGACTAGCGGCAGGTCTGCCACCGCCCGAAGTCGAGGTGGAAATGGTCGCGGTGGGCACGGTTGTAGTCGGGCCCGAGTACCGCGGCGAACAGCCGGCAGCCGCCGGCGTGGACATCGCGCAGGAATGCACCGCGCGGCCCCGCCGAGTCCCATTCGCCGACGACGCTGACGGTGCCGCGGGCGGTGCGGATGCCGGCGATGTCGAGGGCGTTGGCCGTGGCGTGCTCGCTGAGGTTGGCGCTGCCGGCGATCCGCCGGCAGCTGTAGCTGCCGTAGTCGACCAGCGCCGTCGCCTCGGTCTGGAGGTGGCGGCGTGCGGCCGGGCGGACGACCTGCCGGCTCCACACGACCGCCGCCGCCGCCAGCGGGCAGGTCAGCGTCAGCCCGCCGGGCGCGAGCG
>CAXUEV010000112.1:0-5849 GCA_964250105.1 uncultured Sphingomonadaceae bacterium | reverse complement strand
CGCACGCGATGGACGTCGGCGCGATGACGCCGATCCTGTGGCTGTTCGAGGAGCGCGAGAAGCTCGTCGGCTTCTACGAGCGCGTCAGCGGCGCGCGGATGCACGCCGCCTATTTCCGCCCCGGCGGCGTCCACCAGGACCTGCCCGACGGCCTGCTCGGCGACATCGACGACTGGAGCCGGCAGTTTGCCCGCCATCTCGACGACATGCAGGGGCTCGTCGCCGACAACCGCATCTTCAAGCAGCGCAACGTCGACATCGGCGTGATCTCGGCGACGGACGCGGTCGCCTGGGGCTTCTCGGGGCCGTGCATCCGCGCCAGCGGCATCGGCTGGGACCTGCGCAAGTCGCAGCCGTACGAGGTCTACGACCGGATGGAGTTCGATGTCGTCGTCGGCCATCACGGCGACTGCTACGACCGCTTCATGGTCCGCATGGAGGAGATGCGCCAGTCGCTGCGCATCATCCAGCAATGCGTCGCGCAGATGCCCGCCGGGCGCCACGCGAGCATCGACCGCAAGGTCGTGCCCCCCGGCCGCGCCGAGATGAAGCGGTCGATGGAGGCGCTGATCCACCATTTCAAGCTGTACACCGAGGGCTTCCACGTGCCCGCGGGTGAGGTCTATGTCGCGACCGAGAGCCCCAAGGGCGAGTTCGGCGTGTTCCTCGTCGCCGACGGCACCAACAAGCCGTACCGCTGCCACTTCCGCGCCACCGGCTTCAGCCACCTCCAGGCGATGGACTTCCTGTGCAAGGGCCACATGCTGGCCGACGCCCCGGCGGTGCTGGGGAGTTTGGACATCGTGTTCGGGGAGGTGGATCGGTGACCACCACGAGGCTTGGGCCGTTCATCTTCGTGTTCGTGCCGCTGTGGATGTTGCTGGTCGAGGGTCCGTTCTGGCTCCGCTGGGGGCTGCCATTCGGGGCGGTTACCATCTTCCTGATCGTGCTGGCCGTCGGCGCCGTCCGGGAAACCGCGGCGAACCACCGCAAGTATCTGGCGGGCGAGATCGACCGGTGAAGGCGGAAACGCGAAGCGCCGTGGTGTTCATCCCGCTCTATGCGGCGATCGCCGTCGTTCGGGCGATCGTGACGATCGTCGTCAACGCGCTGCGTGACTCCGACGACGACCGCTGTGCTCTTGCCGTCCAGTATGGCGGGGCGACGTCGCCGAACCCCGATCTTTCCGCGTCGGGCCGATTTCGGCTATCGTCGGCGCAGCGTGCGCTGGAGTGTGTGCAATGACGGGGGACGTTTTCGCGCTGATCGCTTCGCTCGGCAGCATAGTCCTGACGATGATCCTCCTCGCGCGCTGCTATCAGGCGAAGATCGACGAGGCCAACGCCGAGGCCAGTTTCTGGCGGCGCAAGGCCGAGCAGCTCGACAAGCCGGGCGCGTAGATGACCACCGGCACCTACAACACCACCCGCGAGGCGGGGCGCGACGCGGGGCAGGCGCGGCCGTTCGCCGACTTCGCTTGGACGGCGGAGAACGCGCGCCAGGTCGAGGTCATCCTCGCGCGCTATCCCGAGGCGCGCCGGGCGTCGGCGATCATGCCGCTGCTGTGGCTGGCGCAGGAGCAGATGGCGGCGACGACGGGATCGGCGTGGCTGCCGGTGCCGGTGATCGAATATGTCGCGGGCGCCGTCGGCATGCCGTACATGCGCGCCTACGAGGTCGCGACCTTCTACACGATGTACAATCTGAAGCCGGTCGGGCGCTATCTGGTCCAGGTCTGCGGCACGACGCCGTGCCAGTTGCGCGGCTCGGACGAGCTGCTCCGCGCGTGCGCCGACAAGGGGCTGGTCAAGGGCGGCAATACCGCCGACGGGCTGTTCACCCTCGCCGAGGTCGAATGCCTCGGCGCCTGCGCCAACGCGCCGATGGTCCAGATCAACGCCGACAACTACGAGGACCTCGACTACGCCAGCATGACCGCGATCCTCGACACGCTCGCGGCCGGCGGCACGCCGACGCCCGGCTCGGCGATCGGCCGCACGGCGAGCTGCCCGGAAGGCGGGCCGACGTCGCTGCTGGAGGTGGCGGGATGAGCGAGGGTGGCAGCGTTGCCGATCTGACCTACGAATTATTGAAGCGGATGAGCGCGCGCTTTGACAAGTTCGAGATCGAGCTTGGCGACATCAAGAGCCGCATCATCGTCCTCGAAGAGGGGCTGGCGTCGATGTCGGCCCGGATCGCCACGGTCGAGGTCAGCACGGCACAGGTGATCAAGCGCATGGACCGTATCGAGCACCGGCTCGACCGCATCGAACGCCGCCTCGACCTGGTGGATGCCCATTGATGCGCGTCGATGCCAACCCTTCGGAGATCTATCGGTTGTTGGGAGCGATTGCTGCGGATCTGAAGCAACTCAAGACATCCGCTCGCGACCTCGATATCCAGTCGGCGAGGATTGCCGGCCAGGGTCTTACCCTCGATCATGAACTAGGGCGTGTCTCCGGACGTCTCGACGACATCCTCGTCGACATGCGGGCGATCGCCGGTGCGGTCGAAGCCAGGTTCGGAAACGCTGATGCTCGCTGACGCTGATCGTATCTTCACCAACCTCTACGGCTTCCAGCCGTGGAACCTCGCGGCGGCGCGGCAACGCGGCGACTGGGACGGGACGGCGAGCCTGATGGCGGGCGGGCCCGACGCGATCGTCGACGCGATCAAGGCGAGCGGCCTGCGCGGTCGCGGCGGCGCCGGCTTCCCGACCGGCATGAAGTGGAGCTTCATGCCCAAGGCGCCCAAGCCCGGCCGCCCGAGCTACCTCGTGGTCAACGCCGACGAATCCGAGCCGGGCAGCTGCAAGGACCGCGAGATCATCCGCCACGATCCGCACAAGCTGATCGAGGGCGCGCTGATCGCCGGCTTCGCCATGCGCGCGTCTGCCGCCTATATCTACATCCGCGGCGAATATGTCCGCGAGGCCGAGGTGCTGTTCGCCGCGGTCGCCGAGGCCTATGCCGCCGGGCTGATCGGCCGCAACGCGTGCGGTTCGGGCTACGACTTCGACGTCTTCGTCCACCGCGGCGCCGGCGCGTACATCTGCGGCGAGGAGACCGCGATGCTCGAAAGCCTCGAGGGCAAGAAGGGCCAGCCGCGGCTGAAGCCGCCGTTCCCCGCCGGCGCCGGACTCTACGGCAACCCGACGACGGTCAACAACGTCGAATCGATCGCCGTCGCCCCGACGATCCTCCGGCGTGGCGCGGCGTGGTTCGCCGCGATCGGCCGGCCGAAGAACGAGGGCACGAAGCTGTTCCAGATCAGCGGCCACGTCAACAGGCCCTGCGTCGTCGAGGAGGCGATGAGCGTGCCGTTCCGCGAGCTGGTCGAAACGCACTGCGGCGGCATCCGCGGCGGCGTCGACAATCTGCTGGCGGTCATCCCCGGCGGCTCGTCGGTGCCGCTGGTGCCGGCCGAGCAGATCCTCGACGCGGCGATGGACTTCGATTCGCTCCGTGACCTCAAGTCGGGGCTCGGCACCGCGGCGGTCATCGTCATGGACAAGTCGACCGACATCGTCCGCGCCATTGCCCGGCTGGCGTATTTCTACAAGCACGAGAGCTGCGGCCAGTGCACCCCGTGCCGCGAGGGCACGGGCTGGATGTGGCGCGTCATGGAACGCCTCGTCACCGGCGAGGCCGAATACCACGAGATCGACCTGCTGCTCGAAGTCACCACCGAGATCGAGGGCCACACGATCTGCGCGCTGGGCGACGCCGCGGCGTGGCCGATCCAGGGCCTGATCCGCCATTTCCGGCCTGAGGTCGAGGCGCGGATCGCCAGACGCAAGGGCTTCGTCCAGGTGCCGGGCATGATGCAGGCGGCGGAGTAGGCGTGAGCCTGGTCTACGCGCGCATCCAGCTGGCCAATGACCTTCGATCCGACCTGATGCCGGTCGAACTCGACGCTCGGGTCGATTTGGGCGCGCTGACGCTGTGCATTCCGCAGGAGATCGCGGCGCAGCTTGATCTGGCGGTGCGCGACCGGCGTTTCGTCGAGCTGGCCGACGGTTCGACCTGCGAAGTCGACATGGTCGCGCCGGTCGCGGTGACCTTCGGCAACCGCTTCACCGTGACGGCGGCGGCGGTCGTCGGCGGCGAGGTGCTGCTCGGCAGACTGGCGATGCAGGACCTCGACGTGCTGATCGATCCGCGGACGGAGCGGCTGATCATCCCGCCGGAACGTCCGAACTTCGCGCTGACGAAGATCAAGTCGTCGGTTCATCTGCCGGCACCCGATCCCACACCAGCAGCTCGAGATCGACCCCCAGCGCCTTCGCCAGCTTGCTGAGCGTCGCGGTCGTTCCCGTGCGGCTGCCCGCCTCGATCTGCGACAGGTAGGCGCGCGAGATGCCGGCCTTGGCGGCGAGCGCCTCGGCGGTCAGGCCGCGATGGTCGCGGAAGGTGCGGACGGGGTTGGCCCCGTGGATCAAGGCGGAGACGAGTTCGCCGGGGAACGTCTCCATCGTCCCGGCCGCCAGCGCCTTCTCGATCTCGTCGGCAGCGGCATTGTCCGCGGCGTCCTCGACGAGTTCGAGCAGCGCCTCGAAATCGGCCCGCGGCAGTACGGCGAGCTCGTCGCCGCCGGGAGTGGTAAGATATTGAACGCTCATCATTTCCTCCGGTACACGGTACTGCGATGCCCGACCTCGTCGACCGTCAGGACGGTGCCGTCCTCCCTGAAGACGACGCGATAGGCGCCGACACGAAGCCGCAGCCGCTTATCGCCTTTCAACATCTTGACCGAGCCGCTATGGCTTGCAACGTTGGCGGCATGGTCGAGAACCCGTTGTTCGATCCGTTCCCGCCAGACTTGGTCGATCTTGCTAAGCTGCCGGAGAGCAACAGCGGAATAGACCACATTCACCCCATGGATGTAGCGTTTCGCTAATCCCGCGGCAAGAGCAGGATTGATGCCTAAACTCATCGTCGACGACATCGAGGTCGAGGTTCCCGCCGGGGCGACCGTGCTGCAGGCGTGCGAGGCGGCGGGGTCGGAGATTCCGCGCTTCTGCTACCACGAGCGGCTGTCGATCGCCGGCAACTGCCGGATGTGCCTCGTCGAGATCGACAAGTCGCCGAAGCCGGTGGCGTCGTGCGCGATGCCGGCGGCGGACGGGCAGGTGGTCCACACCAATTCGGCCAAGACGCGCAAGGCGCGCGAGGGGGTGATGGAGTTTCTGCTGATCAACCATCCGCTCGACTGCCCGATCTGCGACCAGGGCGGCGAGTGCGACCTGCAGGACCAGAGCCTCGCCTATGGCAAGGGCCACACCCGCTACCTCGAGAACAAGCGCGCGGTGACCGAGAAATACATGGGGCCGCTGATCAAGACGGTGATGACGCGGTGCATCCACTGCACGCGCTGCGTCCGCTTCGCCGAGGAGGTCGCCGGCGTCGAGGAGATCGGCGCGATCGGCCGCGGCGAGAACATGCAGATCACCTCGTACCTCGAACATGCGGTCAGCTCGGAACTGTCGGGCAACGTCATCGACCTGTGCCCGGTCGGCGCGCTGACGTCGAAGCCCTATGCCTTCGCCGCGCGGCCGTGGGAGCTCAAGCGGACCGAATCGATCGACGTCATGGACGCGGTCGGGACGAACATCACCGTCCACGCGCGCGGCGCGGCGGTGATGCGGGTGACGCCGCGGGTCAACGACGACGTCAACGAGGAATGGGCGAGCGACCGCACGCGCTTCGCCGCCGACGGGCTCCAGCGCGGCCGGCTCGACCGGCCGTACGTCCGCGTCGACGGCAAGCTGCAGCCGGCGACGTGGACGCAGGCGTTCGCCGCGGTCGCGGCGGCGCTCGCCGGGGTCGACGGCAACGACATCGCCGCGA
>CAXUEV010000111.1:0-5897 GCA_964250105.1 uncultured Sphingomonadaceae bacterium | reverse complement strand
CCGGTTCCCCCGCGCGCCCGCCGGTCGCCTTGTCAGGCGGCGACGGTGCCGGTGGTGCGGCGACGCCGGCGCGCGGCGAAGCCGACGAGGCCGAAGCCCGTGAGCATCAGCGCCCACGTCGCGGGCTCGGGAACGTCGCTCGTCACCGAGATGCCGTCGAGCACGGCGAGCGGCGGCAGGCCCGACGGCGTGCCGACCGACAGGAACGACAGAAGCTGGCTGGTCGACGTCGCGGTGAAGCTGAACGTCTGGCTGATCCAGCCGGTGAAGCCGCCCGAGGCGTTGGCGATGACCGGCGTCGACTGCGTCTGGCCGCCGAAGGTGACGCGCAGCTGCTCGGTGGTCGCACCCTTGCGGCTGACGAGCTGGCTCGCGCCCCAGTAGAACGAGACGTCATAGTCGTCGCCGACGACGAGGCCGTTGATCGTCTGCTGCAGCGGCCCGTCGACCTTGCTGTCGCCGTCGAGGGCGACGAACTTGCCGCCGTCCGGGCTGGCGCCGGTGAAGGTCGGGTACAGGCGCTGCTTGGCGGTGCCGGCGGTCGTCGTCGCGTTGACCGTCGTCGCGGTCGCCGAGTCGAAGTACAGGTTGAACGCCTTGCTGCCGAGCGAGGTCCAGCCGGTCGGGCCGAAGGCGGTGTTGTACGACGTGTTGAACTGGGTGTTCTTGACGTAGCCCGCTTCGAAGCCGCCGTTGACGACGAGGTTGGTGACGGCCGCAGCCGGCGCCGCCGCGGCGATGGCGATGCCCGCCGCCGCGATGGCGAGCGCTGTTCTGGTGATCATTCGGTATCCCTCCACAAAGACCGGCCATGCAACCATGGCCGTCACGCATCGACCGGTTCCCGACCGGCCGATCCTTCGGTCGAAGCAAGACGCGTGCCATTAACTGCAATTCAAGAAAATCAGCCGCTTGCCGCACCGCGTCATCGATCGGGCAGCGGAAGTGTCGGCGAGCTTTACACTTTCCGCCGGCCGATCGCGGTAGGCGGCGGCGGGCGGCTGGGCTAGACGACGCGCATGATCCAGCCGCCAGTCGCCGCAACCCGGCCCCATTCGTCGACGCACCACGGCATCGTCCGCGACGATCCGTACGACTGGCTGCGCGACCCCGGCTATCCCAAGGTCGAGGACGCCGCCGTGCTCGCGCACCTCACCGCGGAGAACGACTATTTCGCCGCGTGGATGGCGCCGCACGCCGCCGCCGTCGAGACGCTGTTCGCCGAGATGAAGGGGCGGATGAAGGAGGACGACGCCAGCGTGCCGGTGCGCGACGGCAATTTCGATTATTGGTTCCGCTTCGAGGCCGGCGGCCAGTACCGTATCTGGCTGCGCCGGCCGGCGGACGGCGGCGACGAGCAGGTCATCCTCAGCGAGCCGGCGGAAGCCGCGGGCAAGGCCTATTTCCGCCTCGCCGGCCTCGCCGTCAGCCCCGACGCGCGGCTGCTGGCGTGGACCGCCGACGACGACGGCGGCGAACGCTTCACGCTGCGCATCCGCGACCTCGCCAGCGGCGCCGACATCGCGACGGTGACCGACCATGCGATCGGCGCCGCGGTGTGGACGGCGGATTCGCGCGGCGTCGCATGGACCGAGGTCAACGACGCGTGGCGGCCGTTCCGCGTCCGGCTGCACCGGCTCGGCGCGGCCGACGACGCGGTGCTGTACGAGGAGGCCGACGCGAGCTTCTTCGTCGGGCTCGGCCGCTCGACCGACCGCAGCCAGCTGATCGTCACCGCCGCCGACCATGTCACCAGCGAGGTCCGGCTGATCCCGACCGACGATCCCGACGCGCCGCCGCTGCTCGTCAGCGCCCGGCGGACCGGGCGCGAGTACGACGTCGACGTCCGCGGGGCCGAGCTGTTCGTCCGGGCGAACGACACCCATGTCAACTTCCGCGCGTGCACCGCGACGCTCGCCGCGCCGGGCGAGTGGACCGAGCTGATGGCGGGCGACGACCGCCACTATCTGCGCGGGCTGACGGCGTTCGCCTCGTACCTCGCGATCACCGAGCGGGTCGACGGGCTCGACCGCATCCGCCTGCGGCGGAGCGACGGCAGCGAGGCGACGGTCGCATTCCCCGAGGCGAGCTATACCGCGCATGTCGGCACCAACCCCGAGCCCGACGCGCCGGTGCTGCGCCTCGGCTACAGCTCGATGGTGACGCCGGCGACGGTGTACGACTACGACGTCGCCGCCGCGCGGCTGGTCGTGCGCAAGGTGCAGGAGGTGCCGTCGGGCTATGCCGCGGACGACTATGTCACCGAGCGGCTGACGGCGTGCGCCGGCGACGGCACGCTGGTGCCGGTGTCGGTCGTGTGCCGCCGCGACTTCCCGCGCGACGGCAGCGGGCGGCTCCACCTCTACGGCTACGGCGCCTATGGGCTGGCGATCCCGCCGTCGTTCTCGGCGTCGCGGCTGAGCCTGCTCGACCGCGGCTTCGCCTATGCCATCGCCCATGTCCGCGGCGGCGACGACCTCGGCTACCGCTGGTATCTCGACGGCAAGCTCGACCGGCGGACGAACAGCTTCACCGACTTCGTCGCCTGCGCCGAGGCGCTCGTCGCCGCCGGCTTCGCCGCCGCGGGCAACATCTCGATCTCGGGCGGGTCGGCGGGCGGCACGCTGATGGGGGTCGTCGCCAACACCGATCCGGCGCTGTGGCGCGCGGTCGTCGCGCATGTGCCGTTCGTCGACGTGCTCGGCACGATGCTCGACGGCTCGCTGCCGCTGACGCCGATCGAATGGCCCGAATGGGGCAACCCCGTCGAGGACCCCGCCGCCTATGCCGCGATCGCCGCCTATTCGCCGTACGACAACGTCCGCGCGCAGGACTATCCGCCGCTGCTGATCACCGCCGGGCTCAACGATCCGCGCGTGACCTATTGGGAGCCGGCGAAATGGGCGGCGCGGCTGCGCGCGGTCAAGACCGACGCCAACCCGCTGCTGCTCAAGGTCAACATGGGCGCCGGCCACGGCGGCAAGTCGGGCCGCTTCGAGGCGCTGCGCGAGACGGCGGAGGAATTCGCCTTCGTCCTGGCGGCGTTCGGGGCTACGACGGACACGAAGCCACCGGGAGACCTGCCTTGCACCTGACCACCGCGCGCGCCGCAGCGGCGCTGCTGCTGCTCGTCGCCGCCGCACCCGCCGACCTCGCCCCGATCCTCGCCGGGCCGCAGCGGTCGGAGGCGAACCGGGCGCGCGACCAGTATCGCCATCCGGCGGAGACGCTCGCGTTCCTCGGCATCACGCCGACGATGACGGTCGTCGAAATCTCGCCGTCGGCGGGATGGTACACCGAGGTCCTCGCGCCGTACCTGCGCGACCGCGGGCGCTATGTCGCCGCCGGCGGCAACCCGGCGACACCGAACGGGGCGAAGGCGGTCGCCGCGTTCAAGGCCAAGCTCGACGCCGACCCGGCGACCTATGCCAAGGTCACGGTCACCGCCTTCGGCAAGGGCGCGTACGACATCGCGCCGCCGGCGAGCGCCGACGCGGTGCTGACCTTCCGCAACATCCACAACTTCTACACCGGCGGCTTCGCCCCCGACGCATTCCGCGCGTTCTACGCGGCGCTCAAGCCCGGCGGCATCCTCGGCATCGAGGAGCACCGCCTGCCCGAAGGGCGCGACGACGCGGCGCAGAGCACGAGCGGCTATATGAAGGTGTCGACGGTGGTCAAGCTCGCCACCGACGCGGGCTTCAGGCTCGCCGGCACGTCCGAGATCAACGCCAACCCGAAGGATGGCGCCGATTATCCCGACGGCGTGTGGACCCTGCCGCCGACCTACCGGCTCGGCGACAAGGACCGCGCGAAATATGCCGCGATCGGCGAATCGGACCGGATGACGCTGAAGTTCGTCAAGCCGAAGTAGGCGCTACCCCTTGCTCAGCTTGTCGAGCTGGGACTGGAGGGCGGCCATCTGGGCGCGGAGGTCGGCGAGGTCGGCGCCGGCGGGCTTGGGCTCGTCCGACTTGACCAGCGCGGCGCGGCCGGTGAGCATGTCGGCGGCGGCCTGGAACATCGCCATGTTCTGCTTGGCCAGCGTCTCGAACGGCTTGAACGCGCTGCCGCCGAACGCGCCGACGACGGTCTCGCGGAACTGCGCCTGGTTCTTGGCGAAGGCGGCCATCGACGCCTCGAGGTAATGCGGCACCATCGCCTGCATCGAATCGCCGTACAGCGCGATCAGCTGGCGCAGGAACGGCACCGGCAGCATCGTCTGGCCGCCGGTCTCGCCGTCCATGACGATCTGGGTCAGGACGCTATGGGTGATGTCCTCGCCGGTCTTGGCGTCGAACACCTGGAAATCGCGGCCCTCGCGCGTCATCGCGGCGAGATGCTCGAGCGTGATGTAGCTCGACGTACCGGTGTTGTAGAGGCGGCGGTTGGCGTATTTCTTGATGACCACCGGAGCGGGCGGCGCGGCGGGCCTGGTCGTCGGTTCGTCCATCGTCAGCCCCCATGACAGCAATATTGTGCATTAGCACAATCCGATGCTGCGCCGCAACGCGTGGCGCTTTCCAGGCCGCCGCGACGCGCCTAGAGATGGCCGCGGAACAGGGAGAGCCAGGCATGACCGACATCGTCATCACCGCCGCCAAGCGCACCGCGGTCGGCAGCTTCATGGGCGCGTTCGGCGGCGTGCCCGCGCACGAGCTTGGCCGGCAGGCGATCATGGCGGCGCTGGCGCAGTCGGGAGTCGGCGCCGACGAGGTCAGCGAGGTCATCATGGGCCAGGTGCTGACCGCGGGACAGGGGCAGAACCCGGCGCGGCAGGCGTCGATCGCCGCCGGCATCGCCCGCGAGACCCCGGCGTGGGGCGTCAACCAGGTCTGCGGCAGCGGCCTGCGCGCGGTCGCGCTCGGGGCGCAGGCGATCCAGGCGGGCGACGCGGCGATCGGCGTCGCCGGCGGGCAGGAGAGCATGAGCCTGTCGCCCCACGCGCAGGCGCTGCGCGGCGGCACCAAGATGGGCGCGGTCGAGCTCGTCGACACGATGATCAAGGACGGGCTGTGGGACGCGTTCAACGGCTATCACATGGGGATCACCGCCGAGAACGTCGCCGAACGCTATCAGATCAGCCGCGCCGCGCAGGACGCGTTCGCCGTCGCCAGCCAGAACAAGGCGAGCGCCGCGCGCAGCGAGGGCCGTTTCCGCGACGAGATCGCGCCGGTGACGATCGCCGGGCGCAAGGGCGACACGGTCGTCGACACCGACGAGTATATCCGCGACGGCGCGACCGTCGCCGGGGTCAGCGGCCTGAAGGGCGCGTTCAAGAAGGACGGCACGGTGACCGCGGCCAACGCCAGCGGCATCAACGACGGCGCCGCGGCGCTGGTGCTGATGACCGCGGCCGAGGCGCGCGCCCGCGGCGCGACGGTGCTGGCACGGATCGCCGGCTGGGCGTCGACCGGGGTCGACCCGGCGGTGATGGGCATCGGCCCGGTGACGGCGTCGCGCAAGGCGCTCGACAAGGCCGGCTGGACGGTCGCCGACCTCGACCTGATCGAGGCCAACGAGGCGTTCGCGGCGCAGGCGCTCGCGGTCGGGCAGGAGCTCGGGCTCGACCCGGCCAAGGTCAACGTCAACGGCGGCGCGATCGCCATCGGCCATCCGATCGGCGCCAGCGGCGCGCGGGTGCTGACGACCCTGCTCTACGCGATGGCGGCGCGTGACGCCGCCAAGGGGCTGGCGACGCTGTGCATCGGCGGCGGCATGGGGATCGCGATGTGCGTCGAGCGCGGCTGAGCGTAGCGCCGCGAACGCCATAGCGTTCGCCAGCTACGCGCAGACTCGCGCGAGACCGGCCGGCGGGTCGGCAGCCCCTCGCCGCCGATCCCGTCCGACGCCAGCGCGGGCTTTGCCCGTGCCCTCCCTCCCCCGCTATACTCTGC
>CAXUEV010000110.1:0-5962 GCA_964250105.1 uncultured Sphingomonadaceae bacterium | reverse complement strand
GCGCGCGTCGGCCAGTGGCTCGCCGACGACGGCGCGACCTTCGACCATGCGCGTGCGTCGCCCGCCGTGCGCGTGCGCCAGACGATCGAGGGCATCGAGGACGGCCTCGGCCGGCGGCTCGCGCCGATGTTCGATGCGCGCATCTATCTCGCCTCGGCGATGACTCTGCTCGACATCGTCCAGGGGTTTGACGAGCAGGCGGCGACGGCGCTGCTGATCGGGCATAATCCGGGGCTCGAGGACCTGCTGCTGCTGCTGACGCCCGACGCCGACCCGCTCCGCGGCGAGGCCGAGATCAAATATCCGACGGCGACGCTCGCCGTGCTCGACCTCGACGTGGCGACGTGGCGGGCAGCGGCGCCCGGAACCGCGCACCTGCGCCACTTCGTCCGCCCGCGCGACCTCGACGCCAGCCTTGGACCCGACGACTAGCCGCTCCGCGCGGCTTTTCTCGCCGCCTTCGCTGCGCGTTCCTCGGCCTTGCGCTCGTCGGCCGCGGTTGCGGTCGGCCTCGCTCTGGCTGGTGGTGACGGCGTCGATGCCGGCGCCGACGGCGCGGACCGGCAGGGTGACGACGTCATACGCCATCTGCGCGACGCAGCCGGACAGCGCGACCAGCGCCGCGAGCGCCGTCGCGATGCGTAGGCTCAAACCGTGAAGCTCTCGCCGCAGCCGCACATGCCCTTGGCGTTGGGGTTGGTGAAGACGAAGCCGGCGGTGAAGTCGTCCTCGTGCCAGTCCATCTCGCTGCCGATCAGGTACATCAGCGAGCCGGCGTCGATAAACAGCGTGCCGCCCGGCGTCGCCACCGCCTCGTCGCCGGGCTTGGCCGCGGCGACATAGGTCAGCGAATAGGCGAGGCCCGAGCAGCCGCGCTTGGGCGTCGTCAGGCGAACACCGACGGCGGGCTCGGGTGCCTTGGCGATGAGGTCGGCGATCCGTGCCGCGGCGTTGGCGGTGACCGTGATCGGCGCCGGGCGGACGCGCGCGGGGCGGGGAAGGGTGGCCGCGTCCATCACAGCATCCCCAGTTCGAGCTTGGCCTCGTCGGACATCTTGCCTGGGTCCCACGCCGGATCCCAGACGAGGTTGACGTCGGCGGTGGCGACGCCGGGCACGCTCATCACCCGCATCTCGACCTCACCCGGCATCGTCTCGGCGACCGGGCAGTGCGGCGTCGTCAGCGTCATCGAGACGGTGACATGGCCGCCGACGATGTCGACGCCGTAGATCAGGCCGAGGTCGTAGATGTTGACCGGGATTTCGGGGTCGAAGATGTCGCGCAGCGCGAGGATGACGTTGTCGTACAGTTCGCCGCCGGGCGCGTCGGCGGCGACCGTCTCCGGCTTGGCGCTCAGGAAACCGTCGAGATAGTCGCGCTGATGGGCGCTGCCGACCGGCGGCGCCTTCGCCACCGCCGGTGCTTCGGTCACCTCCTCGATCTCGAAGCCGCGTCCCGTGTCACGCATGGCGTTCATCCGAAAATCCTCGTTACCCGCTTGACCCCGTCGATCAGCCGCTCGACGTCGCTCCGATCATTGTACACGGCGAAGCTCGCCCGCGCCGTCGCCGGCACGCCGAGCACCGCCATCAGCGGCTGGGCGCAGTGATGGCCGGCACGGATGGCGACGCCGCCTTCGTCCAGGATCGTGCCGATATCGTGCGGATGCACGCCGGCGACGGCGAACGAGACGATGCCCGCCGGCTCCTCGGGGCCGAACAACGTCACCGAGTTGATCCCGCGCAGGCCGTCGCGCGCCGCCTGTGCCAGCAGTCGCTCGTGGCGGCCGATCGTGTCGAGCCCGATCGATCCGACATAGTCGATCGCCGCCGCCAGCCCGATCGCGCCGACGATATGCGGCGTTCCTGCCTCGAACCGCGCCGGCGGCGGCGCATAGGTCGAGCGCTCGAAGGTTACGGTCTCGATCATCGCGCCGCCGCCGTGCCATGGCGGCATCGATTCGAGGATCTCCGGCCGCGCCCACAGCACGCCGATGCCGGTCGGGCCGTAGAGCTTGTGCGCCGAGAAGGTGTAGAAGTCGCAGCCGATCGCGGCGACGTCGACCGCCAGCCGCGGCGCCGCCTGACAGCCGTCGACGAGCAGCAGCGCGCCGACGGCGTGCGCCGCGTGCGCGATGCGGCCGACGTCGGTCACGCCGCCGAGCACGTTCGAGACGTGCGTCACCGCCACCAGCCGCGTCCGCGGCGTCAGCAGCGCCTCGAGCGCGTCGACGTCGATCTGGTGGTCGGCGGTCAGCGGCGCGACGTCGATCGCGATGCCGGTGCGGTCGCGCAGCAATTGCCACGGCACGATATTGCTATGGTGTTCGAGCGCCGAGATCAGGATGCGGTCGCCGGGCTGCAGCCGGTTGCCCCAGCTCTGCGCGACGAGGTTGATCGCCTCGGTCGCGCCGCGGGTGAAGACGATCTCGTTCGGTGATGCCGCCCCGATGAAGACGGCGACCTTCGCCCTCGCGATCTCGAACCGCTCGGTCATCGTCGCCGACCGGGCATAGACGCCGCGATGGACCGTCGCGTACTCGGGGCCGTAGGCGCGGGCGATGGCGTCGATCACCACCGCGGGCTTCTGCGCCGTCGCCGCCGAGTCGAGGTACGCCCAGCCGTCGGCGAGGCCGGGAAAGTCGCTGCGGTGGTCGTGCACCAGGTTGAAGGCAGGTGCGTTCATGGGCGCGTCCTCAGCCATGCCACCGCGTCGGCGGCCAGCGCCGCCTGCGCGACCGGATCGCCGATCCCGGCGAGCGCGTCGGCGACGAACGATTCGATAAGCAGCGCGCGCGCGTCTTCGGGCGCGATGCCGCGGCTGGCAAGATAGAACATCGCCTCCGGGTTCAGCTCGCCGACCGACGCGCCGTGCGCGCACTTGACGTCGTCGGCAAAGATCTCGAGCTCGGGCTTGGCATTGGCGGTGGCGGTGCGCGACAGCAGCAGCGCCTTGACCGACTGGACGGCATCGGTCTTCTGCGCGCCGCGCGCGACGGCAACGCGACCGGCAAACGACGTCGTCGCGCGGTCGTCGGCGACCATGCGCCAGACCTGCTTGCTGGTGCCGCCGGGCAACAGATGGTCGAAGCGGTTGAACGCGTCGAGCGTCTGCGCCGCGCGGCCGAGGACGACGCCGTCGGCCTGGGCATAGGCGCCGACGCCGTTCAGCCGCACCTGCGCCTCGATCCGCGCCGCGTCGCAGCCGGCGACGAGCGCGGTCGCGGTATAGCTCGCCGCCTCGGCGACGTCGACGCGGGTGAAGTCGGTGTGTGCCCCGCCGTCCTTGATCACGCGCAGCGTCCGCATCAGCCGCGCGCCGACGGCGAGGTCGACGACGCTCGCGGCGTTGCTCCAGCCGCGGCCGACATGCGTCTCGTGGAGTTCGGCGTGCGCGCCGTCGGCGAGTTCGATCCGGCTCGACAGCTGCGCCGCGCCGCCGGTGGCGACATGGACGAGCTGGATCGGCGCGGTCCCGCCCTCGACGCCGATCCGCAGCGTCATGCCACCGGTCGCGCGTGCGGCCGCGATGTCGCCGAGCGGATGGCCGGGTGCGCCACGCTCAGGCGTCACGTCGATGCCGCGGGCGTCGCTCATGCCGGCGACGAAGCGGCCGTCGACGAACAGCAGCCGCGGCCCGTCGAGGTCGAGCCACCAGCGCGATGGATCGGGCAGCAGGTCGTTCGCCGGGCTCGCCGCCAGCGCCTCGAGCCCCGACAGATCGGCCCAGCGCCAGTCCTCGGTCCGGCGTCCCGGAAGATAGGCAGCGAGGTTCATGCGGCGATGTCCACATAGCCCGCGCGCTCGAGCGTCGCCGCCAGCTCCGGACCGCCCGAGCGGACGATACGCCCGGCGACGAGGACATGGACGCGGTCGGGCACGACATAGTCGAGCAGCCGCTGGTAATGGGTGATCAGCAGCGTCGCGCGCGCCGGCGAGCGGCCGCGGTTGATGCCGTCGGCGACGATCCGCAGCGCATCGATGTCGAGACCCGAATCGGTCTCGTCGAGCACCGCCACGCGAGGGTTCAGCACCGCCATCTGGACCATCTCGTTGCGCTTCTTCTCGCCGCCCGAGAAGCCGACGTTGACCGGCCGCTTGAGCATGTCCATCGACAGGCCGAAGCCTTCGGCCTCGACCTTGACCAGCTTCATGAACTCGGCGCCTGACGCCTCCGCCTCGTCGCGCTGCTTGCGCTGCGCATTGAGGGCAGTGCGCAGGAAGGTCAGGTTCGACACCCCGGGGATCTCGACCGGATATTGGAGGCCGAGGAACAGCCCCGCCGCGGCACGCTCGTGCGCGTCGAGCGCGAGCAGGTCGATGCCGTCGAGCGTCACCGTCCCCGCCGTCACCGTATAGCCGGCGCGGCCTGCCAGCACATAGCTCAGCGTCGACTTGCCGGCACCGTTCGGACCCATGATCGCATGGACCTCGCCCGCGCCGAGTTCGAGCGTCAGCCCGTTGAGAATCGGCTTGCCGTCGACGGACGCGTGGAGATCGTCGATCCGGAGCATCACTTGGTCTCCTGCGCCGCATCGGGCGCCGGCGGCACCTCCGACGTCGTCAGCGCCTCGCCGCGATCGACCTGGGTGCTAACTGCTGTGACGACGGCCTCGCCGCGAAGGTCGGTCTCGATCGCCGAAACCGACGCCTCGGCGACGCTCCGGGCGGAGATCAGCGGCTCGGCCGGCATGCCGATGCGGCGGAAGGCGAACACCTTGGCGACGAGCGCCGCCCGTACCGGCTCGCACGCCTTGAACGCCGCGTCGGCGGCGTCGGATGCCTGGATCGTCGGCACCGCCAGCCGCTTGACCGAGGTGGTGATACAGTCGCTGTACGCCGCCGTCGCCGCGTCGACCGCGGCGCGCGCCTCCTGGCCGACGACTGGCGCGCGCGGCGTCGGCTCGCCGCACGCCGCCAGCGCGACCGTCAGCGCCAAGGCCAGGATCCTAGCCAACCGACCCCTCCAGGCTAATGCCGAGCAGCTTCTGCGCCTCGACGGCGAACTCCATCGGCAGTTGCTTCAGCACCTCGCGGCAAAAGCCGTTGACGATCAGCGCCACCGCCTCCTCCGCGTTGAGCCCGCGCGACATGGCGTAGAACAGCTGGTCGTCGGAGATTTTAGACGTCGTCGCCTCGTGCTCGATTTGCGCCGACGGATTGCGCACCTCGATATAGGGCACCGTATGCGCACCGCAGTCGGCGCCGAGCAGCAGCGAGTCGCACTGGGTGAAGTTGCGCACGCCCTCCGCCGACGCCGCGACGCGGACCAGCCCGCGATAGGTATTGTCCGACCGCCCGGCCGAAATGCCCTTCGATACGATCGTCGAGCGGGTGTTCCGCCCGAGGTGGATCATCTTGGTGCCGGTATCAGCCTGCTGGCGGTTGTTGGTCACCGCCACCGAGTAGAACTCGCCGACCGAACCTTCGCCCGACAGCACGCACGACGGATATTTCCACGTGATCGCCGAGCCCGTCTCGACCTGCGTCCAGCTGACCTTCGACCGCGCGCCTTTGCACAGAGCCCGCTTGGTGACGAAGTTGTAGATGCCGCCCTTGCCCTCGGCGTCGCCCGGATACCAGTTCTGGACGGTCGAATATTTGATCTCGGCATCGTCCATCGCGACGAGCTCGACGACGGCGGCGTGGAGCTGGTTCTCGTCGCGCATCGGCGCGGTGCAGCCTTCGAGATAGCTGACGTGGCTGCCCTTGTCGGCGACGATCAGCGTCCGCTCGAATTGGCCGGTATTGGCCGCGTTGATGCGGAAATAGGTCGACAGCTCCATCGGGCAGTGAACGCCTTCGGGGATGTAGACGAAGGTGCCGTCGGAGAAGACAGCGGCGTTCAGGCAGGCGAAGAAGTTATCGCGCACCGGCACGACCGAGCCGAGGTGCCTGCGGACGAGATCGGGATATTCCTTCACCGCCTCGCTGATCGAGCGGAAGATGACGCCGGCGCGCTC
>CAXUEV010000109.1:0-5980 GCA_964250105.1 uncultured Sphingomonadaceae bacterium | reverse complement strand
CCCGGCAGCGAGCTCGCCAGCAGGGCGTCGCGCGCCGCCAGCCGCCACAACAGGTTGCGCCCGCCGACCGCTACCGGCCACGCCCCCAGCGCGACGACGGCGGCGACGTCGCCCGGAAACGCCTCCGCCCAGGTCCAGCCGAGCATCGCCCCCATCGATACGCCGACGACGAGGCGGATCCGTCCGAGCTTGAGCTCGTCGCGGAGCAGGTGCAGCGCGCCGACCATGTCGGCATAGTCGTAGTGCGGAAAATTGACCCCGAGCGAATCGCTCGGCTTGCTCGAGCCGCCGCTGCCGATCGCGTCGGGCAGGATGACGAAGCTCCGCGCCGGGTCGAGCGGCGCCCCCGGGCCGACCAGACCCGCCGCCTTGCGGCCGAGGAAGTCGGCGCCGGTGCCGCCGGTGCCGTGGAGCAGGACGACGGCGTTGTCGACCAGCCCGTCCGCTCCCCTGTGCGGGCTGCCGAGCGTGCGGTAGCCGAGCTTGATCGGCGCGGTGCGCCCGCCGGCGAAGGCGAACGCCTTGACCTTGAAGCTGCGCAGCTCGACCGGCGCGGGCGCCGCCGCCGCGAGCGCCCAGGCGAGACCCGCGAGCGCGAGCCGGCGGTTCAATGCGCCGGTTCCGCCATCAGCTCGACGAGCACGCCGCCCATGTCCTTCGGGTGGACGAAGATCACCGGCACGCCGTGCGCGCCGATCCGCGGCTCGCCGGTGCCGAGCACGGTCGCGCCGCGGGCGCGCATGGCGTCGCGCGCGGCGATGATGTCGGGCACCTCGAAGCAGACATGGTGCTGCCCGCCGGCCGGGTTCTTGCGCAGGAAGCCGGCGATCGGCGAGGTCTCGTCGTACGGCTCGATCAGCTCGATCTGGCTGTTGGGCAGATCGACGAAGCACACCCAGACGCCCTGCGCCGGCAGCGCGAACTTGGTCCCGATCCGGGTCGCGCCGAGGATGTCGCGGTACAGCGCGACCGCCTTGTCGATCGACGGCGTGGCGACGCCGACATGGTTGAGGCGACCGATCATCTGCTGCTCCGAAACGCGCCGGGCCTGATAATGCGCGCGGGGGTGGTTCGTCCACCGGCGATCGCAGGCTATACGCTGGGGCGCCGGGAGGTTAAACTCGGCCGCCCAAGTATCACGACGGGACAACGCGTGAAGCTGACCGACGTCGGTGCCATCAGCCATTCGATCGCCGCGATCGGCTTTGTCGCGCTGGCGATGAGCGTCGGCACGCGCCGCCATCAGACCGGCGCCAGCGCGTGGCTGGCGGTCGCCGCGCTGACCACCGCCGCCTGGGCCGCGACCTTCGTCATGGCGGCACGCTTCGGCGGCCTCTATGCGGCGCTGCTGTCGCCGATGGAGACGCTGCGGACGGCGGCGTGGATCGCCTTCCTCGTGGCGCTGCTGCGGACGTCGTGGCGGCTCGACGAGCAGCTCAGCTCGTCGTTCATCATCGCGGGCACGATCGGCTTCATCACGACGATGCAGCTGGCGCTCGACCTCGTCGACATCTTCGGCAACGCCGGCGTCTCGTTTCACGCACGGCCGCTGATCGCGACGCTGTTCGTCGTCGGCCGGCTGTCGGTGGCGATCAGCGGGCTGGTCCTGATCCACAACCTCTACGTCAACGCCGAGCCGGGCAGCCGCATCGGCATCCGCCTGCTGTGCATCGGGCTCGCGGCGTTCCTGATCTACGACCTCAACATGTACACGCTGCAGTTCCTGCTCGGCCGCATCTCGCCCGACCTGTTCAACATCCGCGGCGCGGTCGACGTCATCACCGTGCCGCTGCTGCTGCTGTCGGCGCGGCAGGCGTGGGTGGCGCGGGTGCAGGTGTCGCGGCAGGTCGTCTTCCACACCTTGTCGATGAGCATCATCGGCGGCTACCTGATCGTCATGGCGCTGACCGCCTACGGCCTGCGGCTGGTCGGCGGCGACTTCGGGCGGCTGCTCCAGATCAGCTTCCTGTTCGCGACGATCGTCCTCGGTGCGGTGGTGCTGGTGCTGCCGCGCTACCGGGCGATCCTGCGGGTCCAGATCTCGAAGAACTTCTTCGCCTATCGCTACGACTACCGCACCGAATGGCTGCGCTTCATCAGCACGGTGTCGGCGATCGACGGCGAGAAGGGCCGCCTGCCCGAACGCGTCGTCGAGGCGGTCTGCACCGTCGTCGACTCGCCCGGCGGCGCGCTGTTCGCGCCCGGCGACGACGGCCGTTTCGACATGCTGGGCAAATGGAACTACCGCGGCTTCGTCGGCCACAGCGTCGAGGCCGACGGCGACCTCATCGCCTTCCTCGCCGAGCGCCGGCGGATCGTCGACCTCGACGAGCTGCGCGCGGGCACGGGCGACTACGACGGCGTCGCCGTGCCGCGCTGGGCCCTGCTCGACCGGCGGGCGTGGCTGATCGTGCCGCTGCTCCACCTCGAGATGCTCAAGGGCTTCATCATCCTTGACCGCACGGTCGCGACGCGGACCCTCAACTGGGAGGATTTCGAGCTGCTGCGGACCCTCGGCCGGCAGTCGGCGAGCTATATCGCCGAAGCCTCGAGCCAGGCCGAACTCGACGAGGCGGGCAAGTTCGACGAGTTCAACCGCCGCTTCGCCTTCATCATGCACGACATCAAGAACCTCGTCAGCCAGCTCAGCCTCGTCGCGCGCAACGCCGAGCGCCACGCCGACAACCCGGCGTTCCGCGCCGACATGGTGGCGACGCTCGAAGGCTCGGTCGGCAAGATGAATGACCTGCTCGCCCGGCTCGCGCAACGCACGACCGGCCGCGGCGAGCATAGCGAGGCGGTCGACCTCGCCGGGCTGTTGGCCGATCTCGTCGCCGTCAAGCAGCGGCAGTATCCGGCGCTCGAACTCAGCTGCGCGGCCGACACCGGCTTCGTCGTCGGCGATCCGGTGCGGCTCGAGCAGCTGTTCGGCCACCTGATCCAGAACGCGATCGAGGCGAGCAGCGACGATGCCCCCGTCGCCGTCGGCGTGCGGCGCGAGGCCGACGGCGTCGTGGTGACGATCGCCGACCGCGGCAGCGGCATGTCGCCCGCGTTCATCCGCAACGACCTGTTCAAGCCGTTCCGTTCGACCAAGGCCGGCGGCTTCGGCATCGGCGCCTATGAGGCGCGCGAGATCGCCCGCGCCACCGGCGGCCGCCTCGACGTCGCCAGCCGCGAGGGCGAGGGCACGGTGTTCACCATTCGCCTGCCGCTCGCCCCCTTGCTTGCCGCGTCGCAATCCCGAAAGGATGAAGGCGAATACGACGCGGCGACCCAGGCGGGCGGCGTGTTGACGGCGGCGGGGAGGATGCGCGCTTGAGCGGAGTCGACAGCCAGCGCAAGCTTCTCGTCGTCGAGGACGACGAAGGGCTGCAGCGGCAGCTCCGCTGGAGCTACGAGGATTATGAGGTCGTCACCGCCAGCAACCGCGAGGACGCGCTCGACGCGCTCGAGAAGCACGACCCCGCGGTGGTCACGCTCGACCTCGGCCTGCCGCCCGACCCCGACGGCACCACCGAGGGCTTCGCCACGCTCGAATCGATCCTGCGCCTGAAGCCGGCGACCAAGGTCATCGTCGCGTCGGGCCACGGCGCCCGCAGCAGCGCGATCCGGGCGATCGCGGCGGGGGCGTTCGACTTCTACGCCAAGCCGGTCGACATCGACGAGCTCGGCCTGATCGTCCGCCGCGCCTATCACGTCCACGACCTCGAGGTCGAAAACCGCCGGCTGACCGCGGCGGCGAGCGGCGACGTCCTCGGCGGCATCATCACCGGCGCGCCCGAGATGCTCAAGGTGGCGCGGATGATCGAGCGGGTCGCCGGCGCCGACGTCTCGGTCATGCTGCTCGGCGCCAGCGGCACCGGCAAGGAACTGCTCGCGCGCGGCCTCCACGAGGCGTCGCTCCGCGCCGGCAAGCCGTTCGTCGCGATCAACTGCGCCGCGATCCCCGAGAACCTCCTCGAATCCGAGCTGTTCGGCTATGAGAAGGGCGCGTACACCGGTGCCGCCAAGACGACCGAGGGCAAGATCGAGCTGGCCGAATCGGGGACCTTGTTCCTCGACGAAGTCGGCGACATCCCGCTGCCGCTCCAGGTCAAGCTTCTGCGTTTCCTCCAGGAGCGCGTGATCGAGCGGATCGGCGGCCGGCGGGCGATCGCGGTCGACGTCCGCATCGTCTGCGCCACCCACCAGAACCTCGAGGAGATGATCGTCAGCGGGCGCTTCCGCGAGGACCTCTACTATCGCCTCGCCGAGATCATCGTCCGCATCCCGGCGCTCGCCGCCCGCCACGGCGACGCGACGCTGCTCGCGCACCATTTCCTCGCCAAGTTCGGCCGCGAGCAGAACCGCGTGTTCAAGGGCTTCACTCCGGCGGCGCTGGCGGCGCTCAACGATTGGCACTGGCCGGGCAACGTCCGCGAACTCGAGAACCGGATGAAGCGCGCGGTGATCATGGCCGAGCATCCGCTACTCGATGCCGTCGACCTCGACCTCGGCGACAAGGAAAGCGCGACGCTCAACCTGAAGACGGCGCGCGAGGAGGCCGACCGCAAGGCGATCCGCCTCGCGCTGGCGCGGACCGAGGGCAACGTCTCGTCGACCGCCAAGCTGCTCGGCATCAGCCGGCCAACGCTGTACGACCTGCTCAGGCACTACGAGATCGAGGCCTGACGCTGCCATACTTGCCTTGGTCGCGGGTGCGTCCTATGCCACTCGCCGGTCGGAGCGTGGCGCAGTCTGGTAGCGCACTTCGCTGGGGGTGAAGGGGTCGCAGGTTCGAATCCTGTCGCTCCGACCAGGTCGGGATCACGGGAACAGCGGCGCGGCCTCGAGTCCCATTGTCTCGGGCCGGCCGAGCATGACGTTCATGTTCTGGAGTGCCTGCCCGCTCGATCCCTTGACCAGATTGTCGATGGCGACGACGACGATCGCACGGCCGGCCACGCGGTCGGCGAAGACGTTGACGACGACATGGTTCGAGCCGCGCACCATCCGCGTCGCCGGCGCGACGCCGTCGGGCAGCAGGTGGACGAACGGCTCGGCGGCGTAGAGATCGGTCAGCGCAGCGCGGAGGTCGGCGACCGGGCGCGGCGTCTCGACGATCATCGTCACCAGCTCGCCGCGGTTCATCGGCACGAGGTGCGGGGTGAAGCTGACGGTCACCCCGGCACCGGCGCGGCGTGCGAGTTCCTGCTCGATCTCGGGCATGTGGCGGTGGCGCCCGATCGCGTAGGGCGCGACCGCCTCGGCGACTTCGGCGAACAGATTGGCTTCCTTGAGCGACCGCCCGGCGCCGCTGACCCCCGACAGCGCGTTGATCGTGATCCGCTCGGGCGCGATCAGACCGGCCTCGACCAGCGGCAGCAGCCCGAGCAGGACCGCGGTCGGGTAGCAGCCCGGACAGGCGACGAGCCGCGCCTCGGGCAGCGCGCCGCGGGCGAACTCGGTCAGGCCGTAGATCGCGCCCGGCAGCAGCGCCGGCGCGGGATGGGCGCCGCCGTACCAGTCGGCGTAGGTCGCGGCATCCTTCAGCCGGAAGTCGGCCGACAGGTCGACGATCCGCGGGCCGTCGATCCCGGCGAGGAGCTGCGCCGAGGTCGCGTGCGGCAGGCAGCCGAAGACGACGTCGATGCCGCGCCAGTCGACATCCTCGGCGCGGACCAGCCGCGGCAGGCCGGGGAACATGGCGAAATGCGGCCAGACGTCGGCTATCGCCTGTCCGGCCTTGGCATTCGCCGACAGGGCGGCGATCTCGATATCCGGATGCGTCAGCGCGAGGCGGACGAGGTCGGCACCGGTATAGCCCGACGCACCGAGGACGGCGATGCGGATCATCCGAGCAGCCGGGCGACATCGCGGGCGAAATAGGTCAGGATACCCGAGCACCCTGCGCGCTTGAACGCGGTCAGCGTCTCGACCATAGCCTTGTCGCGGTCGAGCACGCCGGCGGCGACCGCCGCCTCCATCATCGCGTATT
>CAXUEV010000108.1:0-6001 GCA_964250105.1 uncultured Sphingomonadaceae bacterium | reverse complement strand
GCGCCGCGCGCATCCTCGTCGGCCTCGGCTTCGACGAGGCGGCGCAGCACCGGCCATTGGACAGCTATTCGGGCGGCTGGCGGATGCGCGTCGCGCTGGCGGCGCTGCTGTTCTCGCAGCCCGACCTGCTGCTGCTCGACGAGCCGTCGAACCACCTCGACCTCGAGGCGACGCTGTGGCTGGAGAATTTCCTCAAGTCGTACCGCGCGACGATCCTCGTCATCAGCCACGAGCGCGACCTGCTCAACAACGTCGCCGACCATATCCTCCACCTCGAAGGCGGCCAGACGACGCTCTATCCGGGCGGCTACGACGATTTCGAGCGCCAGCGCAACGAGCGGCTGGCGCAGCTGGCGTCGGCGCGCGAGGCGCAGGCGGCGCAGCGGGCCAAGCTGCAGGACTATGTCGCGCGCAACTCGGCGCGCGCCTCGACCGCCAAGCAGGCGCAGTCGCGGGTCAAGGCGCTGGCGCGGATGCAGCCGATCGCCGAGGCGGCGAGCGACCCGAGCCTGGTGTTCGACTTCCCCTCGCCCGCCGTGCTCAAGCCGCCGCTGGTCCAGCTCGACCATGCCGCGGTCGGCTATGACGGCGTGGCGATCCTCGAGCAGATCGAGCTGCGGCTCGACCCCGACGACCGGCTGGCGCTGCTCGGGCGCAACGGCAACGGCAAGACGACGCTGGCGCGGCTGCTCGCCGGTCAGCTGCCGGCGATGGACGGGCATGTCGGCGCGTCGACCAAGCTCCGCGTCGGCTATTTCACCCAGTACCAGGTCGAGGAGCTCGACGCCGACGACACGCCGCTGGCGCACATGGCGCGGCTGATGCCGGGGCAGAAGCCGGCGGCGGTGCGCGGCCAGCTCGGGCGTTTCGGCTTCTCCGGGCTGATGGCCGAGCAGAAGGTCGGGCGGATGTCGGGCGGCGAGAAGGCGCGGCTGGCGCTGGCGCTGATCACCCGCGACGCGCCGCACCTGCTGATCCTCGACGAGCCGACCAACCATCTCGACGTCGACGCGCGCGAGGCGCTGGTCCAGGCGCTCGCCGACTATGGCGGCGCGGTCGTCGTCGTCAGCCACGACCGCCACATGCTCGAGGCGACCGCCGACCGGCTGGTGCTGGTCGAGGACGGCCACGCCACCGAGTTCGCCGGCAGCCTCGACGACTATACCGACCGCGTCCTCGGCCGGGGCGACGCCCGGCCCGAGAAGCGCCCCGCCCCAGCCAGGGCGGAGAAGAAGGCGGTGCGGCAGGAATCGGCCGGCGACCGCGCCCGGACGGTGGTGATGCGCCGCACCGCGCGCGAGGCCGAAGCCGACATCGCCCGCCTGTCCGCCCGCCTCGCCCAGCTCGACACCGCCCTCGCCGACCCCGCCAAGGCGACCGGCGCCGACCGCCTCGCCGCCGTCCCCGCCCTCCTCAAGACCCGCGCGACGGTCGCCAAGGCGTTGGCCGAGGCGGAAGCGAAATGGATCGCCGCCAGCGAGGCGCTGGAGCAGGTCGCGGCGTAGGGTGTGCGGCAGAGGCCGCTACGTGCGAATGAGGAAGCGGCGCACTTCGTCGTAGACTTGCCGATCCTCGGGCGCTTCGCCGAGGCCGCCTTCGAGGATCGAACCGAAGCCGCCGTGCGGCATGGCTTCGAACACGTGGAGCTCGGCCGGTATGGCATGCCGGCGGAGGGCGCGGTGGAAGCGGACCGTGTTCGAGAGGAAGAGATCGCGCGTGCCGCACTGCAGGAATGTTCGCGGAAAACCTTTAGCGAAGTCGCCGAACAGCGGCGAAAGATAGGGATGGGCGAGATCGTGACCGCCGGCATAGAGGAGGTTGGCGGTGGTCAGCCGCCCTGCCACCGGGTCGACGCCGAGCAGCGTCTCGAAACTATCGCCCGATTCGGTGAGATCGACTTCGGGTGTCAGCAAGACCACGCCGGCGGGCATGGGCAGGCCTTCGTCGCGCGCGCGCAGGACCAGCGCCGCCGCCAGATTGCCACCCGCCGACATGCCGCCCACCACGACGTTGCCGGGCTCGTGGCTGTCGAGCAGGGCGCGGTAGGCGGCTAGGCAATCGTCGAGTGGTGCCGGATAGGGATGATGCGGCGGCATGCGATAGTCGACACCGATCGTCCGCATCCGCGCGCCCTCGGCGAAGGCCGTGGCCATGCCGCCGCCGACCTCGCCGGCACCCATGGTGAGCGCGCCGCCGTGCATGTACAGGCAGACATAGTCCGTGCTCCGGTCGGGCGGATCGACGTCGTAGGCGGGGACACCGCCCAGCGTCACGGCGTCGATGCGGGTGCCGGGCGCCGGCTTCGGCAGCATCGCCAGCAACATGGTGTCGGCGAACCGGATCATGGCTTCCCAGCCGGCCACATCTTCGAGCGGCGGCGATGTCCCGCTCGTCACCGACATGCCGATCATCGCGGCGAGCTTCTCCTGCGCGACCGCGCTGATGGAGGCCGGCATGGGGATCTCGCGCTTGACGAGGGGCGCGGAGCCTTCGTTCGACATGGCGTCACTCCTGAGAATTCAACCGGTTGACGGGGAAGTCTGATCCAAGGTGCCGAGGTCGCCCGCCAGGGATATCACAGGCTGGCGACGAAGCGGCGAACCTCCTGCCGGAGGTCTTCTTCCTCGGGTGTCCCGCCACCGAAGCCGCCGTGCGGCATGCCTTCGAACACGTGCAGTTCGGCCGGCAGATCGAGCTGGCGCAGCGCACGATGGAAGCGGACCGCGTTCGAGAGGAACAGGTCGCGCGTGCCGGCCTGCAGGAAGGTGCGCGGCCAGCCTTTGGAAAAGTCCCCGAACAGCGGCGAGAGATAGGGATCGGTCAGATCATGGCCGTTCGCATAGAGGAGGATCGACGGCGTCAGACGGCGGGTGAGCATGGCGTCGATGCCCATGTTCGTCTCGAAACTGTCGCCCGATTCGGTCAGGTCGAGCTCCGGCGTCAGCAGGATGAGCCCGCGCGGCAGCGGCAGCCCCTCGTCGCGGCCGCGCAGCACCAAGGCTGCGGCGAGGTTGCTCCCGGCCGATCCGCCGGCGACGACGATGTCTTCGGCGGCGGTCGTCTCGAGCAGCCCGCGATATGCAGCCACGCAATCGTCGAGCGGCGTCGGATAGGGGAAGTGCGGCGGCATGCGATAGTCGACGCTGACCGTGCGCAGTCCGGTGCTGTTCGCCCCCAGCCTGCCCATCAGCGGGGTGAGCGGGCCGCCGCCACAGGTCAGCCCGCCGCCGTGCACATAGAGGCACACCAGGGGACTCTGCTCGTCGACATCGTCGGGCATGACATCGTAGACCGTCGTGCCGCCGAGCAGCCTGCTCGTGAAGGCGCCAGGATCCTGTCCGACGAACAACGCTGCGGTCATCGCGGCGTCGTTCGCCCGCTGGTCGTTCTCCCAGCCGGCGATATCATCGAGCGCCGGCGGCGGATTCGGCGCCATCGGATAGAGCGCCAGAGCCGCCAGGACCGCCCGCGCCTGCGGACTGATCGACGACGGCAACGGTATTTCGCGTATGACCGTCACCGGAGGATACGATGCGTCCTGAATCGAGTCCGCTTCGCTCACATCGTGCTCCTCCTGAAGAGACCCGGCCCGCAGGTGCGTCGCGAACGGCCGCTCAAGCCGCCGACCGCCTGATACGCCTAATCGGCCTTAAAATGAAAGACGCCGCGGTCGAGCACCAGGCGCTCGCCGTTCGCCAGCATCTGGAACACGGCGCCCTCGTCGGTCCGCCAGATGTGCGTGTCGAGCCGGTCGCCGGGGTACACCGGCTTCGAGAAGCGCCCTTCCATATGGCCGAAGCGGCCGGCGTCGCCATCGCACAGCCCCTTGACCAGCGCGCGGCACGCGTAGCCGAACGAGCCGAGGCCGTAGAATACCGGCCGCTCGAAGCCGTCGGCGCGGGCGCGGCCGGGGTCGGTGCCGTGCGGATGGCGGTCGCCCGACAGCCGGTAGATCAGCGACTGGTTGAGGCCCACGGGAAAGCCGACCGCGACGTCGGGCTCGCGGTCGGGCCGCTGCCACGGGCGCTCGCCGGCGGGGCCCCGCGGGCCGCCGAAGCCGCCCCTGCCCAGCGCGAACAGGGTCATCCGCGCCGCCCCGAGATAGGTGCCGTCGGCGAGCGTGACATGCGTGTCCATGACCAAGAGGGCGCCCGAGCCCTTGTCGTAGACGCCGCTCAGGATCGTCGACAGACGGGCGCGGCCGGTCACCGGGATCGGCCGGGCGAGCGTGACGCTCTGCTCGCCGTGGACGACGCCGACCGGGCCCAGCCCCTCCTTCGCCCAGCCCAGCAGCTCGGTCCAGTCGCCCAGCAGGACCATGAGCGCGAGGAACGTCGGCACCACCTGCTGGACGACGCCCGGCGTGTTCTCGGTCGTGAACTGCCGCTCGTCGAGCGGATCGCCGAGGCCGGCGCCGATGCCGACCGCGTAGAGCAGGGCGCGGTCGGCATCCCAGTCCCATTCGCCGGTGGCGAGCTCGATGCCGACGAGGTGATCGTATTTGGTCATAGTATGCCCTCCCTGACGCCGCTGTCTCGCGTCAACCCGTTGTAATCGCAAGCGGTGCCGGCTGCAGGAATCGAACCCGCGACCCCCTGATTACAAATCAGGTGCTCTACCAACTGAGCTAAGCCGGCCTGGCCCGGCGGCAGTCGCAGCATCGCCGCGGCGGGTCAAGCCTCAGGTGCGTAGCGGCTGTCGGCGGGACGGCGGCGGATGATCAAGTTACGGATTTCGCTCATGTCTTCCATGGCGAAGCGGACGCCTTCGCGGCCCAGGCCGGAGTCCTTGACGCCGCCGTAGGGCATGTTGTCGACGCGGTAGCTGGGGACGTCGTTGATGACGACGCCGCCGACCTCGAGGACGTCCCACGCCTTCATCATGGCGAACAGGTCGCGGGTGAAGATGCCCGCCTGGAGGCCGAACTTCGAATCGTTGACTTCGGCCAGGGCATCGTCAAATCGGTTAAAGCGCGACAGGATCGCGACCGGACCGAACGCCTCCTCGCGGTAGAGGTCGGCCGACCGCGGCACGTCCTCGAGCAGAGTCGCCGCGAGCATCGCGCCGTCGCGGCCGCCGCCGCACAGAAGCTTCGCGCCGGCCGCGCGCGCCGCGGCGATCCAGTCGTCGAGCCGGGTCGCCTCGCCGAGGTCGATCATCGGGCCGACGAAGGTCGCCTCGTCGAGCGGGTTGCCGGCGACGAGCTTCTCGGTCAGGCTAACCAGCCTGGTTTTGAAATCGTCGTAGACCGCGTCGTGGACGATGATCCGCTGGACGCCGATGCACGACTGGCCCGACTGGTAGAAGGCGCCGAAGACGATGCGGTCGGCGGCGTCGTCGAGGTCGGCGTCGCGATCGACGATCACCGCCGCGTTGCCGCCGAGCTCGAGCACGACCTTCTTCTTGCCGGCGCGCGCCTTGAGGTCCCATCCGACTCCGGGCGAGCCGGTAAAAGACAGTAATTTCAACCGCTCGTCGGTGGTGAACAGGTCGGCGCCGTCGCGGCTGGCGGGCAGGATCGAGAAGGCACCCGGCGGCAGGTCGGTCTCGGCGAGCACCTCGCCGATGATGATCGCGCCCAGTGGTGTGCGCGAGGCGGGCTTGAGGACGAAGGGGCAGCCGATGGCGAGGGCGGGGGCGATCTTGTGGGCGGCGAGGTTCAGCGGGAAGTTGAACGGCGAGATGAACGAGCAGGCGCCGATCGGCACGCGCTTCCAGATGCCGACATAGCCCTTGGCGCGCGCCGCGATGTCGAGCGGCTGAACCTCTCCGGTGATGCGGACCGATTCCTCGGCGGCGATGCGGAACGTGTCGACGAGCCGCCCGACCTCGCCGCGGGCGTCGCGGATCGGCTTGCCCGCCTCGATGCACAGCGCATAGGCGAGCTCGTCGGCGCGCGCGGTGAAGCGGCGGACGCAATGGTCGAGCACGTCGCGGCGCTCGTAGGCGGCCATCGCGCGCATCGGCGCCTCGGCGGCATGGGCGGCGGCGATGCCGGCGG
>CAXUEV010000107.1:0-6026 GCA_964250105.1 uncultured Sphingomonadaceae bacterium | reverse complement strand
TCGACGGCTCGGGCTATATCTTCCGCGCCTATCACCGGCTGCCGCCGCTGACCGATCCGGCGGGGACGATGGTCAACGCCGTCTACGGCTTCACGACGATGCTGTGGAAGCTGATCGAGGAGCTGAACCAGGCCGAGGCGCCGACGCATCTCGCAGTGATCTTCGACGCCGGCAGCCAGACGTTCCGCAACGACATGTACGACGGCTACAAGGCGCACCGGCCGCCGCCGCCCGACGATTTGATCCCGCAGTTCCCGCTGATCCGCGACGCGGTGCGCGCCTTCTCGGTGCCGTGCATCGAGCAGGACGGCTTCGAGGCCGACGACATCATTGCCTCCTATGCCGGCGCCGCGATCCGCGCCGGGTTCGACGTCTCGATCGTGTCGTCGGACAAGGACCTGATGCAGCTGATCCAGCCGGGACTCGACCTGTACGACACGATGAAGAACTGCCGGATCAACCGCGAGGACGTCGTCGCCAAGTTCGGCGTGCCGCCCGAGCAGCTCGGCGAGGTGCTGGCGCTGATGGGTGACAGCGTCGACAACGTCCCCGGCGTCCGCGGCGTCGGGCCGAAGGGCGCGGCCGAGCTGATCGTCGAGTTCGGCAGCGTCGACGCGCTGCTGGCGCGATTGGACGAGGTGCGCAAGCCCAAGCTGCGCGATACGCTCGCCGCCTCGGCCGACATGGCGCGGCTGTCGCGCGAGCTCGTCCGGCTGAAGGACGACCTGCCGCTCGCGGTCCCGCTCGACGGGCTGACGCTGGCCGAGCCGCCGCACGGCCCGCTCGCGGCGTTCCTGGCGAAGCACGGCTTCCGCACGCTGCTCGCCAAGCTCGGCCGCGAGGCCGAGGCGGCGCATGCGCCCGTCGTTGCCGAAGCGGCGCCGGTGCCGTTCGACCACGCCAAATACGAATGCGTGACGACGCTCGACCGGCTCGACTGGTGGATCGCCGAGGCGGTGCGGCGCGGCACCGTCGCGATGACCGTAAGGACCACCGATCTCGACCCGACCCGCGCCGACCTCGTCGGGCTGGGCCTCGCGCTCGAACCCGGCCTCGCCTGCTACGTGCCGCTCGCCCACCGCGTCGGCGACGGGCTGCTCGCCGAGCCGGTCGACCAGCTCGCCGTCCGCGCCGCGCTCGACCGGCTGGCGCCGCTGTTCGCCGACCCGGCGGTCCTCAAGATCGGCCACGATTCGAAGGTCGACACGATCGTCCTCCGCCGTCACGCCGCCGCCGCGGTCGCGCCGTACGACGACACGCTGCTGATGAGCTACGCGCTCGACGCCGGCAGATGGAACCATGCGCTCGACGAGCTGGCGGTGCGCCACCTCGACCACAGCCCGATCGCGCTGAAGGCGCTGACCGGCACCGCCCGGGCGCGGATCGGCTTCGAGCAGGTCGCGCTGGCCGCCGCGACCGGGTTCGCCGCCGAGGCCGCCGACATCGCGCTGCGGCTGCACGCGCGCTTCGCCGCGCGGCTGTGGCGCGAGCGGGCGACGACGATCTACCGCCATGTCGACCTCCTCCTGCCGCCGGTCGTCGCGTCGATGGAGCAGGCCGGGATCAAGGTCGACCGCGCCGCGCTCGCCGGGCTGTCGGCGGCGTACGAGGTCGAGATCGCCGCGCTCGAGGCGCAGATCTTCGCCATGGCCGGCCACAGCTTCACCATCGGCAGCCCGAAGCAGCTCGGCGAAGTGCTGTTCACCAGGCTCGGCCACGCGTCGGGCAAGAAGAGCGGCAAGACGGGCGCGTTCACCACCAACGTCACCGAGCTCGAACGGCTGGCGGCGAGCGGCGTCGACATCGCCCAGCGCGTGCTCGACTGGCGCCAGCTGACCAAGCTCAAGTCGACCTACACCGACGCGCTGCAGGAGCAGATCAACCCGGCGACGGGCCGCGTCCACACCAGCTTCGGCCTCGCCAACTCGAGCACCGGGCGGCTGTCGTCGACCGATCCCAATTTGCAGAACATCCCGATCCGCACCGAGCTCGGCCGCAAGATCCGCCACGCCTTCGTCGCCGAGCCCGGGCACGTCATCCTCGCCGCCGACTACAACCAGATCGAGCTGCGGCTCGTCGCGCACATCGCCGAGGTGCCCGAGCTCAAGGCGGTCTATGCCGAGGGCGGCGACGTCCACGACCTGACCGCGCGCGAGGTGTTCGGCGAGGTCACCCGCGACACGCGCAACCGCGCCAAGACGATCAACTTCTCGATCATCTACGGCATCTCGGCGTTCGGCCTCGCGCAGCGGCTCGGCATCGAGCGCGGCGAGGCGGCGCGCTACATCGACCTGTACTTCAGCCGCTTCCCCGGCATCCGCAACTATATGGCCGAGACGATCGCCAGCGCGAAGGAGCACGGCTTCGTCACGACGCTGTTCGGCCGCAAGGCGCACGTGCCGATGATCTTCTCGAAGGTCATGGGCGAGCGCCAGTTCGCCGAGCGCGCCGCGGTCAACGCCCGCGTCCAGGGCACCGCCGCCGACATCGTCAAGCGGGCGATGGCGCGGATGCCCGCGGCGCTCGCCGACGCCGGGCTGGCGGGCACGCGGATGCTCCTCCAGGTCCACGACGAGCTGGTGTTCGAGGTGCCCGACGCCGAGATCGCCGCCGCCGGCGACGTCATCCGCGGCGTCATGGCCGGCGCCCACCGCCCCGCGGTCGCCCTCTCGGTCCCGCTCGGCGTCGAGATCGGCACGGGCACGAGCTGGGGCGACGCGCACTGATCGCTTGGCCGCTTCCGTCCGACACGACCGCCGACATCCAGCCGTAACAAACCGCGGCTACACGCCCGTCATGGTTAATCCAAGGGGACGGTCGATGTCGAAAACAGCTTTGTCGGCGGTGCTGGTGGCGGCGCTGCTCGGGTCGCCGGCGACGGCGGCGGTGGTCCTGCTCGCCAAAGGGCAGATCACCGGCAGCGCCGCGGGCGCGGGCGCCGACCTGTCGGGGCTGACCGGGCCGCTCGAGAACGGCGTCGCCGGCAACATCCTCGGCGGCATCGGCTCGGGCATCGCCTATGCCGGCAACAACGTCTTCCTGGCGACGCCCGACCGCGGCCCCAACGCCACGCCGTACAACGCCGCGGTCGACAACACGACCTCGTACATCAGCCGCTTCCAGACGCTGACGCTGCGGCTGACAGCGAACGGGGCGGCGGCGGCGCTGCCGTTCCGGCTCGACACCAAGCTGACCGGCACGACGCTGCTGTCGAGCCCGACGCCGCTCGCCTACGGCACCGGCGCCGGGCTCGGCGTGCGCAGCGACGGGACGCCGCTCGGCTCGGGCGCGCCGGCGGCGAACACCGCCTCGGCCTTCTACTTCTCGGGCCGGTCGGACAATTTCGCCGCCGGCGTGTCGGGCAACCCGGCGAACGGCCGGTTCGATCCCGAAGCGGTCCGCGTCTCGAACGACGGGCGCAGCGTCTTCATCTCCGACGAATACGGGCCGTACGTCCGCCAGTTCGACCGCGCGACGGGAACGCTGATCCGCACCTTCACCCTCCCCGGCAACCTCGACGTCACCAACCTGGCGCCGACCGAGGCCGCCGAGATCGCCGGCAACACCTCGGGCCGCGTCGCCAACAAGGGCATGGAGGGGCTGGCGATCTCGCCTGACGGCACGACGCTCTACGGCATCATGCAGGCGCCGCTGATCCAGGACGCCGCCGATCCCGCGACGAAGAAGCTGGTGCGGATCGTCGCGATCGACATCGCCAGCGGCGCGACGCGCGAATACGGCTATACGCTGACGACCGGCTCGGGGGTCAGCGACATCGTCGCGATCGACGGCACGCGCTTCCTCGTCGACGAGCGCGACGGCAAGGGCCTCGGCGACGGCAGCGTCGCCAAGGTCAAGCAGGCGTTCGTCATCGATCTCGCCGGCGCCGTCGACATCACCGGACTCGCCGGGGCCGACGCCGCCGCCGCGGCGGTCGCTAAGTCGCCGGCGCCGTTCCTCGACATCGTCGCCGCACTGGGTGCCAGCGGCGTGACCAGCGACCAGGTCCCGGCGAAGATCGAGGGCTTCGCCTTCGGCGACGACGTGACCTACAACGGCGAGGTCTATCACACGCTGTTCGTCGCCAACGACAACGACTTCGTGCCCGACGTCGCCGGCCCCAGCCAATTCTTCGTCTTCGGCTTCCGCGACGCCGACCTGCCGGGCTTCACGCCGCAGCAGGTCGCCGCCGTCCCCGAGCCGGCGACCTGGGCGACGATGATCGTCGGCCTCGGCGCGGCGGGCGCGATGCTCCGCCGGCGACGGTCGGCGATCGCCCCCGCCTGACCGGCGTCAGGCGGCCTGGCGGAACGGGCAGCCGCTGCGCTCCGAGCGTTCGGCGGCGAGCGCGGCGTAGACCGGCCGGCGCACGCGCATGATCCCGCCGAGCGGGCGATGGTCGACCAGCCCGTGCCACGGGCTGAAGCTCAGCCCGTCGTCGATGCCGCGGACGCGGGCGTCGTCCCACGACGGCTGCGGCGGGAAGCTGAGGTGCGCGACGGCACGGTAAGGGCTGGCGTCCTCGGGCCATTCGACCGAAGCATCCTCGATCGGCATCGCCTCGAGATCGGTGCACAGCTGCGCGCGCAGCACCCATTCGCCGCCGGTCTTGGCGAAATGGGCGGCGACCGCCGCGCGCAGCGCGTCGGGCTGCGACAGGTCGACCTTCGCCTCCGCCAGCGCGGTCAGCGCCGACGAGACCGGCACCAGCGACAGCTTGGCGATATGGTCGCCCCAGCGCACCGGCACCTGCGAATAATAGGTCGCGCCGAGCGGATGCGTCGCCGGATGGCCGCCGAGCGACATCAGCTTGCCGCTCTGCCCGCCGGCCGCCTCGACGAGCGACTCGACGCCGCGCAGCGTCGCCGACAGCGCCTTCTTCAATCCTTCCGCCTTGTCCGTCGTCGCCGCCAGCAGCTTGAGGTTGCCGAGGAACGCTTTCGGCGTCGGCACGAGGAACGCCGGCCCGTCGACGAGCAGCAGGTCCTGCGTCGTGTCGGCGGGATCGCCCGACAGCTGCGCGCCGGGGACGCCGAAGATCTTGAGCGCGATGCCGCGCGGGGTCGACACGGCGTCGTCGATCAGGTCGCCGGGCGAGGTCGAGATGCGCGCCGCGACGGCATAGGTCGCCGGATGTGCGAACAGCCCCTGGGCGAGTTCGCGCGGCAGGCTGCCGATCACCTTCAGCTCGCCCTCGATCAGTCCGTGCGCCTTGGCGTGGACGCCGCGGATCGCCTGGCCGGTATCGGCATGCGTCGTCGCGGTGATCCGCTGCATCGTCGCGATCAGCGCGGCGACCGTCTCGGCCTCGTCGTCGGCGACGACCTCGACCCCGGGCGTGTAGCGGACTGGGTTCATGGCCTTCGCTCCGGTCGTTCGCGCAGACCAACCGCCGTTCGTGCGGCCGGTTCCGCCTAACGGTCGATCCAGAAGCGCAGCAGCGCGTGCGCGATCGCCAGCGGCGGCGGCGCGTCCCAGTCGCCGGTTCCGGCGAGCGCGGCGCGGACCGACGCCTTGCTCACCCAGTGCGCCTCCTCGATCTCGTCGTCGTCGAGCGTCAGCTCGGCGCCGGTCGCCTCGGCGAGCGCGCCGATCATCAGGTTCGACGGGAACGGCCACGGCTGGCTGGCGACGTAGCGGACGCGGGCCGTGCGGATGCCGGCCTCCTCGAACAGCTCGCGCGCCACGGCCTCCTCGAGGCTCTCGCCCGGCTCGACGAAGCCGGCCAGCGCCGACAGGAAGCGCTTGGGGAAGTTCGGCTGGCGGCCGACCAGCGCCAGTTCCTCGCCGCGGTGCGACGCGTCGAGGACCGCCAGCATGATGACGACGGGATCGGTCCGCGGGAAATGCGCCGCGCCGCAGCCGTCGCAGCGGCGTTCGTAGCCCGCCTTGACCGGCCGCGTCGTCGCCCCGCAATTGGCGCAGAAGCGGTGCCGCGCGTGCCAGTCGAGCAGCGTGCGGGCCTGGGCGAGGATCGCCGCGTCGCCGGGGCTGGCACCGGCGGCGAGCTGCATCGCCGCGGTGCG
>CAXUEV010000106.1:0-6079 GCA_964250105.1 uncultured Sphingomonadaceae bacterium | reverse complement strand
CGGCCCCGGCCCGGCGCCGGGTCGCTGGCGGGTCTTCAGCGGGGCGCATCCGGCGCACGTTCGGGGCGCGCGGCGGCGAATGCCGGCAGCCGGTTGAGCGCCTTGTCGATCGCCCCGAGCCGCGGGAAGCGGGCGACGTCGGCCTGGAAGCGGCGCGCGTTGTATAGCTGCGGCACGAGGCAGAGGTCGGCCATCGTCACCGCCTCGCCGAACAGATACGGCCCCGCCCCCGCCTCGGCGACCTCCTCGAGCGCGGCGAGGCCGGTCTCGATCCAGTGGCGCGCCCAGCCGGCGGCGGCGTCGTCCGACTGGCCGAGCGGGCCTTTGAGATACTCGAGCACGCGCAGGTTCTGCAGCGGGTGGATGTCGCACGCGACCGTCAGCGCGGCGGCGCGGATGCGCGCGCGGGCGACGGCGTCGCCGGGCAGCAGCGGCGGCGCGGGATAGGTCTCGTCGAGATATTCGACGATCGCCAGGCTCTGGTTGAGGCCGACTTCGCCGTCGATCAGATACGGCACCAGCCCCTGTGGGTTGAGCATGGTGAAGCCGACGCCCGACTGCGCCCCCTGCCGCAGGTCGATCACCGCCGTGTCCCAGGCGAGGCCCTTGACCGCGAGCGCGAGGCGGACGCGGTACGCCGCCGACGAGCGCCAGTAGGAATAGAGCGTGCGCCCCGCGTCGCCGCTCACCGCGCCCGCCCCTGCCCCGGCTCGAACGGGTTGCGGCCGCCGCGGAAGTCCAGGCGGATCGGCACGCCGTCGAAGCCGAGCTCGTCGCGCAGGCTGTTGACGAGGTAGCGGCTGTAGCTCGCCGGCAGTTCCTCGGTGCGGTTGCCGAATACGACGAAGGTCGGCGGGCGGATCGCCGCCTGCGTCGCGTAGCGCAGCTTGATCCGCTTGCCCCCGGCGGCGGGTGGCGGGTTGCGTTCGAGCGCGGCCTCGAACCAGCGGTTGAGCCCGCTCGTCGGCACGCGCCGGCTCCAGCCGTCGCGCGCCTCGAACGCCGCCTTCATCAGCAGGTCGAGGTTGCGCCCGGTCAGCCCCGACACCGCGACCAGCGGCACGTTCCTGATCTGCGACAGCCCGTCGTCGAGCGCGCGGCGCACCCCTTGGAACAGCGCCGACTGGTCGTGCGCCGCGTCCCATTTGTTGAGCGCGATGATCAGCGCCCGCCCCTCGCCGAGCACCATGTCGGCGATGCGCAGGTCCTGCGCCTCGAGCCCGAGCGTCGCGTCGAGCAGCAGGACGACGACCTCGGCGAAGTCGACGGCGAACTTGGTGTCGACCGCGGCCATGCGTTCGAGCTTGTCGGTGACCTTCGAGCGGCGGCGGAGCCCGGCGGTGTCGACCAGCCGCACCGCCGACGCGACGCCGTCACGGCGCCATTCCCAGTCGATCGCGATCGAATCGCGGGTGATGCCCGCCTCGGGGCCGACGACCAGCCGGTCCTGCCCGAGCAGGCGGTTGATCAGCGTCGACTTGCCGGCGTTGGGCCGGCCGACGATGGCGAGCTTCAAGGGCTCGCGCGCCATCCGCGCCTCGGCCTCTTCGGCCGTCTCGTCGGCGAGCAGCGCCTCCGCCTGCGCCGCGAGCGGATCGAGGTGCGGGATCAGCGCCTCGTAGAGGTCGGCCATGCCCTCGCCGTGCTCGGCCGAGATCTGCACCGGCTCGCCGAAGCCGAGTTCGTAGCTCTCGGCGACACCGCCCTCGCCGGCGCGCCCCTCGGCCTTGTTGGCGACGAGGACGAGCGGCGTGTCGTGCGCGCGCAGCCACTGGGCGAAGTGGCGGTCGAGCGGGGTGATGCCGGCGCGCGCGTCGAACACCATCAGCGCGACGTCGCCGTCGACCAGCGCCGCATCGGTCTGCGCCCGCATCCGCCCGGCGAGGCTGGCGGCATCGGCCTCCTCGAGCCCCGCGGTGTCGACGATGCGGAACTTGAGGTCGTACAGCGTCGCGTCGCCCTCGCGCCGGTCGCGGGTGACGCCCGGCGTATCGTCGACCAGCGCCAGCTTCCGCCCGACGAGCCGGTTGAACAGCGTCGACTTGCCGACGTTGGGCCGGCCGATGATGACGACGGTGGGATGGCGGGCGATCATCGGCGGGGGTGTAGCACGCGGGCGGGGGTGTCGCCAGAACGGGGGTGTGCGTTCGCATCGGGTGTCGGCCGACCTCGGTGTCAGAACCGACCGGTTACTGCACTGGCTGCTTTCTCAAAAACGATGATGTTTCGGGAATGGCACAGCGCGCCGCCTGTCGGTCACAAACCGATCGGGAGGTAAGACGTCGACGGCATTTTCAAGTATGCGATCAACCTTGCGAGCACCATTAAACGGGTGTACGAAAATTCATGGAGATCGAGTTCGACGCAGCCAAGGATCGCACCAATGTCGCCAAGCACGGTATGTCGCTGCGGGCTGCGGAAGGATTGGATTGGGCTACGGCTTTGGAGCGTCAGGACGACCGCTTCGATTATGGGGAGGTCCGGTTCGTTGCATTAGGCCTGATTGGTGATCGTTTGCACGTGCTGGTGTTTACCGAAGGCTCTCAAGAGGATGCGGTGCGTGCCATCAGTCTGCGCCCCGCCGAAAAACACGAGGTGAGGTTCTACTATGGCCAAGTCTGATTCCGAGATTCACGACGACAACCCACCTCTGGATGCTGCGTTCATGGCCGGCATGACGCCTTCTCGACGCGGTCGGCCGAAGCTGGAAACGCCGAAGGTGGAAGTCAAAATCCGCTTGGACGCCGCAACGGTCGAGCATCTGCGTGGCAGCGGCCCCGGATGGCAGACCCGCGTTAACGCCTTGCTGGGGCGACTGGTGGAGGCGGGGCAAATCTAACTGTCCGTCGGTTTCGAAATCGATCAAGTTTCGGGAATTAGCCGCCACGTCGTATCGTGGTGACGATCAAGGATAACGGGGGGCAAAGTTGACCGGATACATAGCCCTGCTTCGCGCCGTGAACGTCGGCGGCACCGGCAAACTGCCGATGACGGCCCTGGCACAAATGTATGGGGATCCGCGCTGCGCGCTTCTGCCGGACCACGCTCTCCCGAAACCTGTTCCCGATTGAGTTTTCCCGAAACTGCCAGTTGCACATGGAGAAACGAGACTGCGAATTGCTCTAATAAAAGTTCAGGGTACGCGCCGATGCGCCCGACCGCGTGAATATATTTGAGATCATTCCCTTCGAGCATCGCCGTCGTTATGCATTTCTGCGGCCCACTGACCGCAACAATTCGGCTGTTCCGGCCGCCCGTTTCGCGACATGCGGAACGCGTTGCCGCCAGACAGGAGACCTCGGATGATCGTGCGGGTCCTTCATGCGCTGCTGCTGCTCGTCGTGCTCGCCGCTCCGGCTCGCGCCGACGTGATCGAAAGCTGGATCGCCATCGCCGATCGCGGCCCCGACGGCCGGCCCCTTCCACCGCCGCTGCAGGGACAGAATGAGCGCACCGCGCCGCCGCTCGTCGCACTCGCCATGTTCGAGGCCGTGAACGCCATCGACCGCAGGTACGAGAGCTATCTTAAGCTGCCGGCGGCGGACCGCCGGGCATCGCAAGAGGCGGCCGCCGCGGCCGCCGCTCGCGACGTGCTCGTGCGCCTCTATCCGGCCCGGACGGCGAGCTTCGACGAGGCGCTGTCCCTGACGCTCTCGACCGTGCCGGCGGGTGCGATCCGGGAGGCGAGCCTCGCGATCGGGCGCAAGGCCGCGGACGCGACGCTTGCCCGGTCGCTGTTCGCGGGACCCGGGCCCATACCCTATCGCCCTGCCGGCGAGGTCGGCCGCTTCGTTCCGCCCATCCTCCCCGCCTTCGCGCCGTGGTTCATGCGCGCGCAGCCCTTCTTCCTGAAGAGCTGGGACGAGGTGATGCCGGGGCCTCCGCCCGCACTGACGAGCGAGCGCTACGCTCGCGACTTCGACGAGGTTCGCCGGATCGGCGGCAAGGGGCAGCCCGGCGCGACCGCGGAAAGCAAAGCCTTTGCCGAATATATCGCCGGCTTCACCGTCGATCCCACCGTCCATCGCATCGCCGCCGCCAAGCCGCGGATGGTCGACCGGGCAAAACTATGGGCTCTGGTGCGCATGGCGGGACTGGAGGCGAACGCCGCCATCGCGCAGGCCAAGATGCGCTACATGAGCTGGCGCCCGCTGAACGCGATCCGCAATGCCGATCAGGACGGCAATCCCGCGACGGAGCGCGATCCGCTGTGGGAGCCCGTCATGGGAACGCCCAACCATCCGGAATATCCATGCGGCCATTGCGGCTTCTCGGGCGTCTACGCGGGCGTCCTCTCTGCCGAGACGGCAGGTCCGGTCGAGATCGCCAGCGACACCTCGGCGACGCCGGTGACGATCACCTTTGCCGATTGGAACAGCTTCCTCGCCGCCACCAGTCTGGCCCGGATCCAGGGCGGCATGCATTTCCGCTTCTCCAACGAGGCGGGGCAGGCCTTGGGTCTCCGTGTCGGCCAGATCGCGCGAACGCGGTTCGCACCGGCGCTGCGCCCGCGTTCGCGAGGATGACGGTGGAGGTCTGGGCGACAGTCGTTCCGCTTGGCCGAAACGACCGCGCCCTTACGCCTCGACCAGCGGCTCGCCGCTTTCCGCGGCGATCGCCGGCGGCGGGAGTTTGCGGATGCGCTTGGGCTTGGGGGCGGCGCGGGTGACTTCGAAGGCGAGGGCGTCGTCCTTGACGTTGACGCGGACCTCGCCGCCGCGGACGAGCTTGCCGAACAGCAGCTCCTCGGCGAGCGGCTGCTTGATCTTCTCCTGGATCAGCCGCGCCATCGGCCGCGCGCCATAGGCCTTGTCGTAGCCGCGCTCGATCAGCCACTGCCGGGCCTCGTCCGACAGCGCGATATGGACCTCGCGCTCGGCGAGCTGGAGTTCGAGCTGGATGACGAACTTGTCGATGACGCGCATGATCACGCTCGGCGGCAGGTTGTCGAACGGGACGATCGCGTCGAGGCGGTTGCGGAACTCGGGGGTGAACATCTTCTTGATCGCCTCCTCATCCTCGCCCTCGCGCGTCGCCGAGCCGAAGCCGAGCCCCTCGCGCGCCATGTCGGCGGCGCCGGCGTTGGTCGTCATGATCAGGATCGTGTTGCGGAAATCGACCGTCTTGCCGTGGTGGTCGGTCAGCTTGCCGTTGTCCATCACCTGCAGCAGGATGTTGAACAGGTCGGGGTGCGCCTTCTCGATCTCGTCGAGCAGGAGCACGCCGTGCGGGTTCTGGTCGACCGCGTCGGTCAGCAGCCCGCCCTGGTCGAAGCCGACATAGCCCGGGGGCGCGCCGATCAGCCGCGACACGCTGTGGCGCTCCATATATTCGGACATGTCGAAGCGGGTTAGAGGGATGCCGAGGATCGACGCGAGCTGCTTCGCCACCTCGGTCTTGCCGACGCCGGTGGGGCCGGAGAACAGATAGTTGCCGATCGGCTTGTTCGGCTCGCGCAGGCCGGCGCGGCTGAGCTTGATCGCCGAGGCGACGCGCTCGATCGCCTTGTCCTGGCCGAAGACGACGCGCTTCAAGTCGGCCTCGAGCGTGCCGAGCGCCTTCTTGTCGTCGGTCGACACCGATTTCGGCGGGATGCGCGCCATCGTCGCGATGACCGCCTCGACCTCCTTGACGCCGATCAGCTTCTTGCGCTTGGCGAGCGGCACGAGCATCTGCGACGCGCCGGTCTCGTCGATCACGTCGATCGCCTTGTCGGGCAGCTTGCGGTCGTTGATGTAGCGTGCCGACAGCTCGACCGCCGCCTTGATCGCTTCGGGCGTGTACTTGAGCTGGTGGTGGTGCTCGTAGCTCGAGCGCAGGCCCATCAGGATCTTGATCGAATCCTCGACCGTCGGCTCGTTGACGTCGATCTTCTGGAAGCGGCGCAGCAGCGCGCGGTCCTTCTCGAAATGGTTCCTGAACTCCTTGTACGTCGTCGAGCCGATGCAGCGGATCGCGCCGGACGAGAGCGCCGGCTTGAGCAGGTTCGACGCGTCCATCGCCCCGCCGCTCGTCGCGCCGGCGCCGATGACGGTGTGGATCTCGTCGATGAACAGCACCGCGTGCGGCAGCTTCTCGA
>CAXUEV010000105.1:0-6114 GCA_964250105.1 uncultured Sphingomonadaceae bacterium | reverse complement strand
GCGCGACGCAGGCCGAAGCCATGCTGCGCGGCCGGCCGGCGACCGAAGCGAGCTTCCGGACCGCCGCCGAGGCCGAGCTCGCCGCCGCGGTTGCCCTGCGCGACAACGGCTTCAAGATCGAACTCGCCAGACGCATCGTCGTCGCGACGCTCGGCGAACTGGCGGGAGGCGCGGCATGAGCATCATCCAGGACATCGCGCAAAAGGCGGTCAAGACCGCGATCGGCCTCGCGCCCGAACGCTGGCTGCCGGGCGGGACGCCCGATCCGCTGATGCGCAAGCACGGGCTGATCGGCGCCCCGGTGTCGCGGATCGACGGCGCGCTCAAGGTTGCCGGCAAGGCGCGCTTCGCCGCCGAGGTGCCGATGGCGGACCTGGCCTATGCTGCGCTCGTCTACAGCAGCGTGGCGAAGGGCCGAATCGCGACGCTCGACACCACCGCGGCTGAGGCCGCGCCCGGCGTCGTGCTCGTCATGACGTACAAGAACGCGCCGCGGATGAAGGCGCCGCCGGCGATGATGTCGGCGCCCAAGGCGATCGGTTCGAGCGCCCTCCCGATCATGCAGGACGCGCGCATCCACTGGAACGGCCAGCCGGTCGCGGTGGTGCTCGCGGCGACGCAGGAGCAGGCCGACCATGCCGCGTCGCTGGTCGCGGTGACCTACGCCGCCGAAGCGGCGACGACGTCGTTCGCCGCGGCGAAGGCGCACGCGCATCCGCCCGCGAGCATCCTCGGCGAGCCCCCGGCGATCGCGATCGGCGATGCCGAGGCGGCGCTCGCCGGGGCCGCGTTCAAGGTCGACCTGACGTATCGCACCCCGCGCCACAACCATAATGCGATCGAGCTGCACGCGGCGACGCTGGCGTGGGACGGCGACACGCTGACCGTCCACGACGCGACGCAGATGCTCAACGGCACCGCCTGGACGCTGGCGGAGGTGTTCGGGCTGAAGGAGGAGCAGGTCCGCGTCCACTCGCCCTATGTCGGCGGGGGTTTCGGCGGCAAGTCGCTGTGGGACCATCAGATCCTCGCCGCGGCCGCGGCCCGGCTGGCGCAGCGGCCGGTGCGCATCATGCTGTCGCGCGAGGGCGTGTTCCGCATCATCGGCGGGCGGACGACGACCGAGCAGCGCGTCGCGCTCGGCGCCAAGGCCGACGGCACGCTCGCCGCGCTGATCCATACCGGCGTCGCGGCGATGACCAGCTACAACAACTGCCCCGAGCAGTTCACCTTTCCCGCGCGCCACCTCTACGCCGCCGACACGTTCAAGCTGGCGCAGGATGTCGCCGAGATGGACATGCTCGCCAACACGTTCATGCGCGCGCCCGGCGAGTCGGTCGGCAGCTTCGCGCTCGAATGCGCGCTCGACGAATTGGCGGAGGCGACGGAGCTCGATCCGATCGCGCTGCGGCGGCGTATCGAGCCCGACAAGGACCCGACCTCGGGCACCGCCTTCTCGTCGCGCAACCTGCTCGAAGCCTATCGGATGGGGGCCGAGCGCTTCGGCTGGGACCGGCGCAGCCCGGTGCCGCGGTCGCGGCGCGACGGCGAATGGCTGATCGGCATGGGCGTCGCCACCGCGACCTATCCCTATTACCGCATGGCGGGCGGCGCCGCGCGCATCCGCCTGACCGCCGACGGACGTGCGGTCGTGCAGATGGCCAGCCACGAGATGGGCATGGGCACGGCGACGGTCCAGGCGCAGCACGCCGCCGTGCGACTCGGGCTCGAGTTTGATCGGGTGACGTTCGACTATGGCGATTCGTCGCTGCCGGCCGGGACGATGGCGGGCGGCTCGTCGCAGACCGCGTCGAACGGCGCGGCGATCATCGCCGCGAGCGAGGCGCTGATCAAGGACCTGCTCAAGCTCGCCGGCAACGACTCGCCGCTCGCCGGCCTGCAGCCCGACGACGTCGAGGCGCGCGACGGCGGCCTGTGGCGGCGCGACGATCCCGGCCGCGGCGAGCGCTACGACTCGATCCTGCGCCGCGCCAATCTCGACGAGGTCGCGTGCGAGGCCGAGGCGTCGCCGCCGCTCGAGGTGCAGAAATACTCGATGCATTCCTACGGCGCGCAGTTCGCCGAGGTCCGGGTCAACGCCGTCACCGGCGAGACGCGGGTGACGCGGTTCGTCGGCGCGTTCGACTGCGGCCGCATCCTCAACGCCAAGACCGCGGCGAGCCAGTTCAAGGGCGGCATCATCATGGGACTCGGCCTCGCGCTGATGGAGGACACCGACTTCGACGAACGCTCGGGCCGGATCATGAACCCGTCGCTCGCCGAATATCACGTGCCCGTCCACCTCGACGTGCCGGCGATCGAGGTGCTGTGGACCGACCTGCCCGACCCGCACAGCCCGATGGGCGCGCACGGGATCGGCGAGATCGGCATCACCGGCGTCGGCGCGGCGGTCGCCAACGCCGTCTACAACGCCACCGGCAAGCGCATCCGCGACCTGCCGATCACGCTCGACAAGCTGCTGTAGATCAGTCCCGGTCGGGGATCGCGATGGGGAAGTTGGCACGGAACGGCCGTGCTTCTTCGATGCAGCGCGATACCGCCGGCCGCGACAGCAGTCGCGCGCGATAGGCGAGCAGCTCCCGCAGACCGGGATCGATCGGGTGGACCCAATCGGCATACAATAGCGCCGGCGCCGCGGCGCAATCCGCGAGCGAGAAGCGGTCGCCCGACGCCCAGGTCCGTTCCGCCATCTCATCGTTCAGCCACGCATAGGCGCGGTCGAGCAGGGCTCGCGCGGCCGCCACGCCGAAAGCATCACGCTGGTCGGCCGGGCGCGCCGCATCGAAGACGATGACCGCCATCGGCGCCATGACATAATTGTCGAAGATGCGGTCGCGCATGCGCACGTCGAGCGCGGCGTCGGCTTCGGCGGGTATCAGCGGCCCGGACCCGGCATGATGCCGGTCGAGCCATTCGATGATAATGCTCGTCTCGACCAGCGTCCGCGCGCCGACCTTCAGAATGGGGAAGCGCTGCAACGGCCACAAACGCGCCAGCTCTTCTCCCGCGCCGGGATCCGCCGCCGACAACAGGCGCAGGGTGAACGGCGCTTCCTTCTCGTAGAAGGCGATCAATGCCTTGGTGGAGTAGAAGGAGAAAGGATGGGCGAAAAGCTCGGGCAGCATGGAAGCACCTTCACCCAAACGACCGTCCGGTCATCCCCGCTTGGCGCGGGGATGACCGGGCGGCATCGGTTCAGGACTGTCGAACCTCAGCCGACGACTTCGCCGAGCGGGCTCGACAGCGTGTCGGCTTCGGGAGGCAGCAGGACTTCGGTCGCCACCTTGGCCGCCTGGCTCGCGCGGAGGGCGGCGTCGCGGCTGGTCGCGGTGACGCGCATCCGCGACATCGCCGCGCCGGTTCCCGCCGGGATCAGGCGGCCGACGATGACATTCTCCTTGAGCCCGGTCAGCGTGTCGATCTTGCCCTGGACCGCGGCCTCGGTCAGCACGCGCGTCGTCTCCTGGAACGACGCGGCGCTGATGAAGCTGCGCGTCTGCAGCGACGCCTTGGTGATCCCGAGCAGGACCGGCTTGCCCTCGGCGGGCAGGCCCTTCTCGGCGACGGTCTTGGCGTTGGTCGCGTCCATCTCCTCGCGGTCGACCTGCTCGCCGACGAGCAGCGTCGTGTCGCCCGACTTGGTGATCTCGACCTTCTGCAGCATCTGGCGGACGATCGTCTCGATGTGCTTGTCGTTGATCCGCACGCCCTGGAGCCGGTAGACCTCCTGGATCTCGGCGCACAGATATTCGGCCAGCGGCTCGATCCCGAGCACGTCGAGGATGTCGTGCGGGTTCGGGTTGCCGTCGATCAGATAGTCGCCGCGGCGGACATAGTCGCCCTCCTGCACCGAGACATGCTTGCCCTTGGGGATCATGTACTCGGCGACGTCGCTGCCGTCCTCGGGGCGGATGTTGATCCGGCGCTTGGTCTTGTAGTCCTTGCCGAACTCGACGCGGCCGTTGATCCGGGCGATGACCGCATTGTCCTTGGGGATGCGCGCCTCGAACAGCTCGGCGACCCGCGGCAGGCCGCCGGTGATGTCGCGCGTCTTGGCGGCGTCCTTGGGGATGCGCGCGACGACGTCGCCCGCCTCGACGTCCTGGCCGTCGTTGACCGACAGGATCGCGCCGACCGCGAGCAGGTAGCGCGCGCTCTCGCCCGACGCCTCGTCGAGCAGCGTGATGCGCGGGCGCAGCTCCTCCTTCTGCTTGACCGAGCGCCAGTCCTGCACGACCTTCTGGGCGATGCCGGTGGCGTCGTCGACGTTTTCCGACATCGACAGGCCCTCGATCAGGTCCTGGTACTTCACCTTGCCCGACTTCTCGGTGATGACCGGCAGCGTGTACGGGTCCCAGTCGGCGAGCCGGTCGCCCTTGGCGACGATCGCGCCGTCGAGGTGCATCAGCGACGTGCCATAGGCGATGCGGTGAATCGAGCGCTCGCGGCCGTCGGCGTCGAGCAGGACGAGCTCGCCGTTGCGCGCCATCGAGATGTTGCGCCCGCGGCTGTCCTTGATCGTCGACATGTTACGTAGCATGACCGTCCCGTCGACGAGCGCGTCGAGGGTCGACTGCTCGCTGACCTGCGCCGCGCCGCCGATGTGGAAGGTCCGCATCGTCAGCTGCGTGCCCGGCTCGCCGATCGACTGGGCGGCGATGACGCCGACCGCCTCGCCGATGTTGACCGGCGTCCCGCGTGCGAGGTCGCGGCCGTAGCAGGTGCCGCAGACGCCGCCCTTGGTTTCGCACAGCAGCGGCGAGCGGATCTTCACCTCGGCGACCGCGGCATGCTCGATGCGCGCGACGTCGGCCTCGCTCAGCAGCATGCCCGCGGGCGCCAGCACCGTGCCGGTCTTGGCGTCGACGATGTCGTCGAGCACGGTCCGGCCGAGGATGCGCTCCGACAGCGAGACGATCGTGTTGCCGCCCTCGACGATCGCCTTCATCGTCATGCCGCGCTCGGTCTGGCAGTCGTCCTCGATGACGACGCAGTCCTGGCTGACGTCGACCAGCCGCCGCGTCAGATAGCCCGAGTTGGCCGTCTTGAGCGCGGTGTCGGCGAGGCCCTTGCGCGCGCCGTGGGTCGAGTTGAAATATTCGAGGACGGTCAGGCCTTCCTTGAAATTCGAGATGATCGGCGTCTCGATGATCTCGCCGCTCGGCTTGGCCATCAGCCCGCGCATGCCGGCGAGCTGCTTCATCTGCGCCTGGCTGCCGCGCGCGCCCGAATGCGCCATCATGTAGATCGAATTGATCGGCTTCTCGCGGCCGGCGGGGTCGAGCGGCCGCGCCGAGATCTCGCGCATCATCGCGTCGGCGACCCGGTCGCCGCAGCGCGCCCAGGCATCGACCACCTTGTTGTACTTCTCGCCCTGGGTGATCAGGCCGTCCTGGTACTGCTGCTCGAAGTCCTTGACCATCGCGCGCGTGTCGCCGACGGTCTTCTCCTTCTCCGGCGGGATGACCATGTCGTCCTTGCCGAAGCTGATGCCCGCCTTGAACGCGTTCTGGAAGCCGAGCGTCATGATCGCGTCGGCGAACAGCACGGTCTCCTTTTGGCCGCAGTGGCGATAGACGACGTCGATGACGTCGCCGATCTCCTTCTTGGTCAGCAGGCGGTTGATCGTCTCGAACGGCACCTTGTGCGACTTCGGCAGCGTCTCGCCGAGGAGCATGCGGCCCGGCGTCGTCTCGACCCGGCGCAGGACCATCTTTCCGGCCTCGTCGGTCGTCTCGACGCGGGCGATGATCTTCGAATGGAGCGTCACCGCCTTGGCGTGGAGCGCCTGGTGGACCTCGGCCATGTTGGCGAAGGCCATGCCGGCACCCGGCTCGCCCTCGCGGTCCATCGACAGATAATAGAGTCCGAGCACCATGTCCTGCGACGGCACGATGATCGGCTTGCCGTTCGCCGGCGACAGGATGTTGTTGGTCGACATCATCAGCACGCGCGCCTCGAGCTGCGCTTCGAGGCTAAGCGGCACGTGGACCGCCATCTGGTCGCCGTCGAAGTCGGCGTTGAACGCCGAGCAGACCAGCGGATGGAGCTGGATCGCCTTGCCCTCGATCAGCACCGGCTCGAACGCCTGGA
>CAXUEV010000104.1:0-6201 GCA_964250105.1 uncultured Sphingomonadaceae bacterium | reverse complement strand
CGCCCCCGCGTCCGGCGCGGCGCGCGCGCTTCCCGACACATCGCTGCGGCACGTCCTGCGCAACGGCTACGACTATGCCATCGACCCCCAGGCCCGCACCCGGAGCGTTTCGGGCACGCTCACGCTCAATCCCGATCAACCGCGCTCGCGCAGCGCCCAGGCGAGGGCGGGCCGCCCCGACCGGTTGCCCGGCGACGACGGCGGCCACTACATCGCCCGCAGGTTCAACGGCCCGACCGAGGCGTTCAACCACTTCGCACAGGATGCGAACTTCAACCGCGGCGACTATCGCGCGCTGGAGAATCAGTGGGCGACGGCAAAGCGCGCAGGTAAAATCGTGACCGTAAATATTGTGCCGTCATATGACGGCTCTTCGCAACGTCCATCAGAGCTCAAAATCTCGTTCACGATCGACGGCAGGCAGCAAAGTAAGGTAATACCTAACAAGCCGAAGGGATTTCGCAATGGAAAACACTGAAGCCGAGATTCTACTCGGTGAGATCGGAAGAATCCTTGCCCAGGATAAAGAGTATCCACTCGACAGGACTTTACTATATGCTCAGGTTGGAGCCGGTTCGGCTGCTCCGTCTATTTTCAAGGATCGTGGAAATCATGTGCTCTATCGAGTGCCGGATTTAGACGCGATTGGCTATCCACTCATGTGGCTTTGGGATGAGGCGGAGCCGGACAAGCACTGGGCGGAGATGGAATATCTGATCCACGACGGCCGTTTCACGGTGATCTATACCTATCCCGAAGAAATCGACCCCGAGGAAGACCCGTTCGATCGACGTGATCGGATCGTTGCGCGCTATTTCGGCGACAAGCCCATACTCTATCCGCCGTTGCCGGCAGGCGACGACGTCCAGCAGTTCGAACTGTAGCGAGATGAGGTAAGCCGATCGTCTATCCGCCGTGGGACGATAACCCGTTCGCGCTCTGACCGACCTCGCGGCCCGACGACACGGCGGGCGACAACGCCGCCGCCGGGCGATATAAGCGCCGCGGCAGCGACGGAGCATCATCATGGCGAAACGCAGACTCGGGCCGTTCCTGGTCGAGGGCGTCGGCCTCGGCTGCATGTCGCTGAGCCACGCCTATGGCGCCCCGCCGGCGGAGGCCGACGCCGAGGCGCTGCTCCACCGCGCGCTCGACCTCGGCCACGACTTCCTCGACACCGCCGCGATCTACGGCGTCGGCCATAACGAGACGCTCGTCGGGCGCACGCTGAAGGCGCGGCGCGACGAATTCGTCCTCGCCTCGAAGTGCGGCATGCGCGTCGGCCCCGACAACGGCCGCATCCTCGACGGCAGCCCGACCGGGATCGCCGCGATCCTCGACGACAGCCTGCGCCGGCTCGGCGTCGACACGATCGACCTCTATTATCTCCACCGGCTCGATCCCAAGACGCCGATCGAGGAATCGGTCGGCGCGCTCGCCGACGCGGTCGCGGCGGGCAAGATCCGCAGCATCGGCCTGTCGGAGGTGTCGGCGGCGACGCTGCGCCGGGCGCACGCCGTCCACCCGATCGCCGCGGTGCAGAGCGAATATTCGCTGTGGACGCGCAATCCAGAGATCGCCGTGCTCGACGCCTGCCGCGAGCTCGGCACGACGCTGGTCGCCTTCTCGCCCGTCGGCCGCGGTTTCCTCGCGGGCGGCGTGCCCGATCCGGCGGCGCTGCCGGCGGGCGACATCCGCCGCGGCATGCCGCGCTTCCAGGGCGCGGCGTTCGCCGCGAACCGCGCGCTGTTCGCCCGGTTCGCCGACATCGCCCGCGAAGTCGGCTGCACCCCGGCGCAGCTGTCGCTCGCCTGGCTGCTGACGCGCGACGACACGCTGGTGACGATCCCCGGCACCGCCGACATCGCCCATCTCGAGGAGAATTTCGCCCGCCGCGACCTCCGCCTCGACGCCGCGGTCATGGCCCGGCTCGACGCGCTGATCAACGTCGCGACGGTCGCCGGCGACCGTTATTCGCCGGCGCTGCAGGCGTCGATCGACACCGAGGACTTCGCGCCCTCCGCCGCCGCAGTCTGATGGACGCCCTTGACGCCGAAGCCGTCGCCCCGTTCGACGACGACCACCGGCTGAGCCCCGGGTTCGTCGCCGAGGTGGTGGCGACGCTCGACGCCGGCGACGCCGCGGCGACGCGGGCGCTGGTCGAGCCGCTCCACCCGGCCGACGTCGCCGACCTGTTCGAGCTGATCCCCGGCGACCATCGCCAGGACCTCGCCCGCGCGCTCGGCGACAAGCTCGACGCCGACGTCATCGCCGAGATGAACGACTGGGTCCGCGAGGCGCTGCTCGACGTGCTGAGCGCGAGCGAGGTCGCCGACGTCGTCACCCAGCTCGAGACCGACGACGCCGTCTCGATCATCGAGGAGCTCGACGACGACGATCGCCGCGAGGTCCTGCGCGCGCTCGATCCCGACGACCGCGCGGCGATCGAGGAGGCGCTGAGCTACCCCGAGGAATCGGCCGGGCGGCTGATGCAGCGTGACCTCGTCGCCGTGCCGGAGCACTGGACGATCGGCCAGCTGATCGACTTTCTCGGGCACGAGACCGAGCTGCCCGACGATTTCTGGGAGGTGTTCGTCGTCGATCCGGCGCATCATCCGGTCGGCACGATGCGGCTGTCGTGGATCCTGACCAAGCCGCGCGACGCCACCGTCGGCGCGGTCATGCAGCGCGACCAGACGCTGATCCCGGCCGACGAGGACCAGGAGGAGGTCGCGCTCCAGTTCCAGAAATACGCGCTGATCTCGGCGGCGGTGGTCGACGGCGACGGCCGCCTGGTCGGCGTCATCACCGTCGACGACATCGTCCACATCATCCAGGAGGAGGCCGGCGAGGACGTCCTCCGCCTGTCGGGCGCCGGCGACGGCGACATCAACGAGCCGATCGCGCAGACGATCAAGGTGCGCATGGGCTGGCTGCTGGTCAACCTGTTCACCGCGATGCTGGCGTCGTCGGTCGTCGCGCTGTTCGAGGGCACGATCTCGCGGCTGGTGACGCTGGCGGTGCTGATGCCGATCGTCGCCGGCATGGGCGGCAACGCCGGCACCCAGACGATGGCGGTGACCGTCCGCGCGCTCGCCACCAACCAGCTGACCAGCTCGAACACCGGGCGGATGATCCGCCGCGAGCTGCTGATCGCGCTCGCCAACGGCGTCGGCCTCGGCGCGCTGATGGCGGTGGTCTGCCAGTTCGTCTACCACGACGAGGCGCTGAGCCTCGTGCTGTTCGCGGCGATGCTGATCAACAACGTCAACGCCGGTCTGTCGGGCATCGTCATCCCGGTGACGCTCGAGAAGCTCGGGGTCGACCCGGCGGTGACCTCGACCGTGTTCGTCACGACGATGACCGACGTCATCGGCTTCTTCTCGTTCCTCGGCCTCGCCGCCGCGTTCAATCTCGCCTGATGCTCCACCTGACCAAGGTCGCGGTCGGCTGCGCCGACGTCGAGGCGCTCGCCGCCCGCCACGCCGAACGCAGCGCCGACGATGGCCTCGCCTGGTGCCTGACGCGCTACATGCCGACGCGCAGCCGCGAACTGGCCGGCGGCTCGCTGTTCTGGATCATCAGGCACACGCTCGTCGCGCGGCAGGCGATCGCCGGCTTCGCCATGGTCGAGACCGAATGGGGCACCAAGTGCCGGATCGCGCTCGAACCCGCGCCGGTGCCGGTGCTGGCGACGCCGCGCCGCGCTCATCAGGGCTGGCGCTACCTTGCCGCCGACGACGCCCCGCGCGACCTCGCCGACGCCGGCGGCGACCTCGCTGCGGTGCCGCCGGCGATGATGCGCGAGCTCCAGTCGCTGTGGCTGGTATAGGGCTCTACGAGCAGTGCGCCCGGCCGCTGCCGGCCGACGACACGGTGCAGCGCGCGCCGCCGGCGACGTTGATGTCGCCCGAGCCCATCGTCGCCAGCGTCGCCGTCTGCGTCGCATAGGCGTCGATCGTGCCCGAGCCGGCGACGCTCGCCGACAGCGTCGCGCATTTCAGCCCGGCGATGCGGATGCCGCCCGATCCGGCGATCTCGGCGCGGCCGGCGCCGCACCGGCCCGCCGCCTCGATCGTTCCCGAGCCCGAACTCGACAGCTTGACCGTCCGCGCGTCGACCGCGCCGACGCGGACCGCGCCCGATCCCGCCAGCGACGCGGCGAAGTCCGGGGTCCGGATCCGGTCGACGACGATCCCGCCCGAGCCGGCGAGGTCGACCGCGCGCAGCATCGGCACGGTGACGGCGATGCGCACCTTGGCGCCGCTCCGCCACCGCCAGTCGATGCCGGGCGTGCTGCCGATCGTCAGCGTGCTGCCGTCGACGCGGATGTCGAGCCGGTCGAGGTCGGCCTCGGCGCCGCTCACGCGGACGCTGCCGCCGCGCCCGGTAGCGACGGCGACGTCGGCCGGAACCGCGACGGCGAGCTTGTCGAAGCTGCCGACGGCGACGTTGCGCTCGGCGGCGAGCGCGGGCGCGGCGACGAGGACCACGATGGCGGCGGCGAGGCGCATCATGCCGCCTTGAGCACGCTCTCGATCTTGGCCTGCGCCGCCGGCTCGTCGATATTCTCCATCGCCGCCAGCTCGCGCGCCAGGCGGCCGATCGCCGCCTCGTAGATCTGCCGCTCGGAATAGCTCTGCTCGGGCTGGTCCTCGGCGCGGTGGAGGTCGCGGACGACCTCGGCGATCGAGACGAGGTCGCCCGAATTGATCTTGGCCTCGTATTCCTGCGCGCGCCGGCTCCACATCGTCCGCTTGATCCGCGGCCGGCCCTTGAGCGTGGTCAGCGCCTCGAGCAGCGTCGCCTGGCTCGACAGCTTGCGCATGCCGACGCCCTCGGCCTTGTTGGTCGGCACGCGGAGCGTCATCCGCTCCTTCTCGAAGCGCAGGACGTAGAGTTCGAGGGCAGTGCCGGCGATCTCCGAACTCTGCACCTCGACGACGCGGCCGACGCCGTGCTTCGGATAGACGACATAGTCGCCGACGACGAAATTGAGCGTCTTGCCTGCCATATATTAAGTCCTTCTCTGGAACCCGACCGCGCCGGAACCCGCTACGGCAGCGGTCATCCCGAACGGCGAAATCGCGGCGACGTGATTGCGACCATCAGCGGCTTGATCGGTTCGGCGCACCGCCTGCCGTCTTTCGCGCCGCCGGACTGCGACGCACGATTGTCATAGCAGAAAAGCGGGCGAGTTTCCACACCCATTCAGAGCGGGAGGACGACGCCTATTGCGCGTCGGTGCCGGGCTTGTCCGAGAAATACTTGGCGAACTTGCCGTCGACGCCCTTGAACGCGTCGGCGTCGTCGGGCTGCGTGCCCTTGACGGTGATGTTCGGCCAGCTCGCCGAGAAGGTCGTGTTGAGCTCGAGCCATTGCTCGAGGCCGCTCTCGGTGTCGGGCAATATCGCCTCGGCCGGGCATTCGGGCTCGCACACGCCGCAGTCGATGCACTCGCTGGGGTTGATCACGACCATGTTCTCGCCCTCGTAGAAGCAGTCGACCGGGCACACCTCGACACAGTCCATGTACTTGCACTTGATGCAAGCCTCGGTCACCACATAGGTCATCGGCGTCGGTCCCTTGGGTCGGCGTGCGGTCGTCACGCCGGTCGATCGGCGCCCAACTGCTAGACGGCGACGAGCGTTCCCGTCAACACGGTGTCGCCTGCCCGTCCGCGCGTCAGATCGTCGTACAGCTCGCGCGCCTCGACGAACGGCCCGCGGCGTTCGGCCAGCCCGAGGACGCGGACGACGACGACGTCGTCGTGCTTGGGGAAGCTGACGACCGAGCCGGCGCGAACCAGCGCCGAAGGCCGGTCGATCACCCGGCCGTCGAGCCGCAGGTGGCGGCTTTCGCACAGCCGCTGCGCATCGCTGCGCGACTTCGTCAATCTTGCGAACCACAACCATTTGTCGAGCCGCAAACCCTGACCATGGACCAAATTCTACCGTCCTTTCATTGCTCGGAGGATCGCGAACGGGGAATCCGAGGGCGTTTCGACCGCCGGCTCGGGGCGGCGCGGCGCGGGGCGCGTCCCGCCCCAGGCGAAGGCGGCGGTGCCGTCGACGAGCTTCGGCCGGTAGCCGAGCGCGCGCATCAGCCGGGCGAAGCCGTCGCGGCTCAGCCCGACGCTGGCGATCCAGTTGGCGTCGGGCACGAACGGCGTGCGGCCGTCGCGCTGGCCGTGCATCGCCC
>CAXUEV010000103.1:0-6225 GCA_964250105.1 uncultured Sphingomonadaceae bacterium | reverse complement strand
CGGTGGCGGCGGCGCAGGCGGCGCAGCCGGCCTGGGCGGCGACCAACCCGCAGCGCCGGGCGCGGGTCATGTTCAACTTCAAGGCGCTGGTCGAGGATCGGATGGACGAGCTCGCCGAGCTCCTCTCGGCCGAGCACGGCAAGGTCATCGCCGATTCGAAGGGCGACATCCAGCGCGGGCTCGACGTCGTCGAATTCTGCTGCGGCATCCCGCACGCGCTGAAGGGCGAGTTCACGCAAGGGGCGGGGCCGGGCATTGACGTCTGGTCGATGCGCCAGCCGATCGGCGTCGGCGCCGGCATCACGCCGTTCAACTTCCCCGGCATGATCCCGCTGTGGATGTCGGCGGTCGCGCTGGCGACGGGCAACGCCTTCATCCTCAAGCCGTCGGAGCGCGATCCGTCGCTGCCGGTGCGGCTCGGCGAGCTGTTCCGCGAGGCGGGGCTGCCCGAGAACGTGCTCCAGGTGGTCCACGGCGACAAGGAGATGGTCGACGCGATCCTCGACCATCCCGACATCGGCGCGGTGAGCTTCGTCGGCTCGTCCGACATCGCGCAATATGTCTATTCGCGCGGCGTCGCCGCGGGCAAGCGGGTGCAGGCGATGGGCGGCGCCAAGAACCACGGCATCGTCATGCCCGACGCCGATCTCGACCAGGCGGTCGCCGACATCATGGGTGCGGCGTACGGCTCGGCGGGCGAGCGCTGCATGGCGCTGCCGGTTGTGGTGCCGGTCGGTTCCGACACTGCCGAGCGGCTGCGCGCGCGGCTGGTGCCGGCGATCGCCGCGCTCAAGGTCGGCGTCTCGACCGACAAGGACGCGCATTACGGGCCGGTCGTCACGGGCGCGCACAAGGCGAAGATCGAGAACTACATCCAGATGGGCGTCGACGAGGGCGCCGAGCTGGTCGTCGACGGCCGCGGCCTGTCGCTCCAGGGGCACGAGCAGGGCTTCTTCGTCGGCCCGACGCTGTTCGACCATGTCACCACCGACATGGTCACCTACAACGAGGAGATCTTCGGCCCCGTCCTCCAGATCGTCCGCGCCAAGGACTTCGACGAGGCGGTGCGGCTGCCGAGCGAGCACCAGTACGGCAACGGCGTCGCCATCTTCACGCGCAACGGCCATGTCGCGCGCGAGTTCGCCGCGCGGGTGAACGTCGGCATGGTCGGCATCAACGTGCCGATCCCGGTGCCGGTCGCCTATCACAGCTTCGGCGGCTGGAAGCGCTCGGCGTTCGGCGACACCAACCAGCACGGCATGGAGGGCGTGCGCTTCTGGACGCGGGTCAAGACCGTCACCGGCCGCTGGCCCGACGGCTCGCTGCTGCCGGCGCAGGCCGAGGACGGCGGCCCGGCGCGCGTCGCCGACGCGTTCGTCATCCCGACGATGGCCTGACGCCCGCCATGGCGTTGAAGACGCGGTTCACCGAGATGTTCGGCATCGAGCATCCGATCGTCCAGGGCGGGATGATGTGGGTCGGCCGCGCCGAGCTTGCGGCGGCGGTGTCGAACGCCGGCGCGCTCGGCATCCTGACGGCGCTGACGCAGCCGACGCCCGACGACCTGCGCCGCGAGATCGACCGCTGCCGGGCGATGACCGACAAGCCGTTCGGCGTCAACCTGACGATCCTGCCGTCGGTCAACCCGCCGCCCTACGCCGAATACCGCCGGGCGATCATCGACAGCGGCATCACCATCGTCGAGACCGCCGGCCACAAGCCGCAGGAGCATGTCGACGAGTTCAAGGCGCACGGCATCAAGGTCGTCCACAAATGCACCGCCGTCCGCCACGCGCTGTCGGCCGAGCGGATGGGGGTCGACGCGATCTCGATCGACGGCTTCGAATGCGCCGGCCACCCGGGCGAGGACGACATCCCCGGCCTGATCCTGATCCCCGCCGCCGCCGACCAGGTCAAGATCCCGATGATCGCCAGCGGCGGCTTCGGCGACGGGCGCGGGCTCGCCGCCGCGCTCGCGCTCGGCGCCGACGGCATCAACATGGGCACGCGCTTCTGCGCGACGGTCGAGGCGCCGATCCACGATAACGTCAAGCAGCTGATCGTCGCCAACGACGAGCGCGGCACCAACCTGATCTTCCGCAAGTTCCACAACACCGGCCGCGTCGCGCGCAACAGCGTCTCCGACCAGGTCGTCGCGATCAGCGCGCGCGAGGGCACGGTCTTCGCCGACGTCCAGCCGCTCGTCGCGGGTGCCAAGGGGCGCGTCGCGCTCGAGACGGGCGACGTCGACGCCGGCCTGATCTGGGCGGGGCAGGTCCAGGGGCTGATCCACGACGTGCCGACCTGCGCCGAGCTCGTCGGCCGGATCGTCGCCGACGCCGAGGCGATCATCCGCGGCCGCCTCGCCCGGATCGCCGCCTGACCGGCGACGTGGCGAGCGTCGCGCCGTTCGTCCTCGCCGTGCCGCAGGCGACGCTCGACGACCTCGGCGCACGGCTGCGGGCGACGCGCTGGCCCGAACGCGAGACGGTCGCCGACGCCGGCCAGGGCGTGCCGCTCGACCTGGTGCGCGAAGTCTGCGCCTATTGGCGTGACGCCTATGACTGGCGCCGCTGCGAGGACGTCCTCAACGGCCTCGGCCAGTTCACCACCGAGATCGACGGGCTGCCGATCCACGTCCTCCACGTCCGCTCGCCGCACGCCGACGCGCTACCGCTGCTGATCACCCACGGCTGGCCGGGGTCGGTGATCGAGTTCCTCAAGGTCGTCGGCCCGCTGACCGATCCGACACGCCACGGCGGCGACGCGACCCAGGCGTTCCACGTCGTCGCCCCGTCGCTGCCCGGCTACGGCTTCTCGGGCAAGCCGGCGGCGCCGGGCTGGGGCATCGCCCGCATCGCCCGCGCCTGGGCCGAGCTGATGTCGCGGCTCGGCTACCGCGACTATGTCGCGCAGGGCGGCGACTGGGGGGCGATGGTGACCGAGGCGCTCGCCGTGCTGGCGCCGCTGGGCTGCCGCGCGATCCATCTCAACATGCTGATCGCGATGCCCGACGACGCCGATCTCGCCGCGCTGACCCCCGAGGAGGGCGCCGCGCTCGCCGACATGCAGGCGTTCCGCGCGAGCGGATCGGGCTATCAGGCGCTGCAGTCGACGCGGCCGCAGACGCTCGGCTACGCGCTGACCGATTCGCCGGTAGGGCAGGCGGCGTGGATCCTCGAGAAGCTCGCGGCGTGGAGCGACTGCGGCGGCGATCCGCGGAGCGTCTTCACGCTCGACGAGATGCTCGACAACATCATGCTCTACTGGCTGACGGCGTCGGGCGCGTCGTCGGCGCGGCTCTACTGGGAGCATGATGCGCAGGTCGGCCTGCCGAAGGCGCGCGTCGAGCTGCCGACCGGCTGCACGATCTTCCCCAAGGAGATGATGCGCCCGTCGCGGCGCTGGGCCGAGCGCCGCTTCGCCGACATCATCCACTGGCGCGCGGTCGACCGCGGCGGGCATTTCGCCGCCTTCGAGCAGCCGGCGATCTTCACCGACGAGCTGCGCACGACCTTCGCCACCGTCCGCTGACGCGGCGACATCGCCGCAACGATCGATCGCGCCCGCGGATTGTCACGGGCGCGCCGCGAAGCGATGCTGCCGCCCTATGGCCGACTATAATCCGTATGCGCCCGAGAACGTGCGCGATCCCTATCCCGCCTTCCGCCGGCTGCGCGACGAAGCGCCGGTCTATCACAATCCGGCGATGAACTTCTGGGCGCTGTCGCGCTACGACGACGTCTGCGCGGCGCATCGCGACGCCCGGCGCTTCGTCTCGGGCGAGGGGATCACGATCGAGGGCGCCGAGAAGGGTATGCCGCTCCTCATCCTGCGCGATCCGCCCGACCATAGCTGGCACAAGGGCCTCGTCTCGAAGGTGTTCACCAACGCCCGGATGGCGGCGCTCGAGCCGTTCATCCGCGCGACTGCGGTGGCGCTGCTCGACGCGCTCGACGGGCAGGAGGAGGTCGATTTCGTCCACGACTTCACGGTCGAGCTGCCGATGGCGGTGATCTGCGAGCTGATCGACATCCCGAAGGACAGCCGGCGGGCGATGCACGAGCGCGCCAACGCGCCGCTGCTGCGCGGCGAGGACGCCGACGCCGACGCGGCGACGCTCGCCCAGGTCGAGCAGTATGAATTCTTCCACGGGCTCGCCGCCGGCCGCCGCGCCAATCCCCGCGACGACGTCATCACCCTGCTGATCGACACCGAGGTCAAGGACGACGCGGGCGGCGTGCGCCGCCTCGACGACCACGAGATCGCGACGCACTTCACCGAGCTCGCCACCGCCGGGCACGAGACGGTGGCGAAGGCGCTCGCCAGCGGACTGATCGCGCTCCACCACTTCCCCGACCAGCGCGCGGCGCTGCAGGCCGATCCGTCGCTGATCCCGGCGGCGGTCGAGGAGCTGCTGCGCTACGATCCGCCGTCGCAGATGCAGGGGCGTACGACGAGCGAGGACGTGACCCTCCACGGCGTCACCATCCCGGCGGGCTCGCGGACGATGCTGCTGACCGCCAGCGCGATGCGCGACGAGCGCGCCTTCCCCGACGCCGACCGCTACGACGTCCGCCGCGACATGGACCAGCGCTCGGTCTATTTCGGCTACGGCATCCACAAATGCCTCGGCATCCATCTCGCGCGGCTCGAGATGCGGATCGCGCTCGAGGAGCTGTTCAAGCGCTATCCCGACTATGCAATCGATCCGGCGCGGTCGCGGCGGCCGACGCTGTCGATGCTGCGCGGCGTCGCCAACCTGCAGATGCGGCCCGGCCGGCACGCGTGAGCCGGCGGTTCGACGGCAGGACGGCGATCGTCACTGGCGGCGCCTCGGGTATCGGCCTCGCCGCGGTCGAGCGGCTCGTCGCGGAAGGGGCGAGGGTCGCGATCGTCGACCTCAACCGCCAGACCGGCGGCGACGCCGCAGCCCGGCTCGGCCCGGCGACGCGCTTCTTCGCCGGCGACGTCGCCGATGCGGCGGCACCCGCGATCGACGACGCGATCACCTGGCTCGGCGGGGTCGATGCGCTGTTCAACAACGCCGGCGTCGGCCGCTTCGGCACGACGACCGATACCGACCCTGCGGCGTGGGACGCGATGATCGGCGTCAACCTCAGCGCCGCCTTCTACGTCACGCGGCGCGTGCTGCCGCACATGCAGGCGGCGGGCGGCGGCGCGATCGTCAACACCGCGTCGATCTGCGGGCTCGCCGGCGACTATGCCCAGGCGGCGTACAATGCCGCCAAGGGCGGGCTGGTCAATTTCACGCGCTCGCTCGCGCTCGACTATGCCGGCGACGGTATCCGCGCCAACGCGGTATGTCCGGGCGTGATCGGCGACACGGCGATGACCGCGCATCTCGACCAGATGCCGGGGGGCTTGGAGCCGTGGTTCGAGCGCATCCCGCTCGGCCGCTTCGGCCGCGCCGCCGAGGTCGCCGGGCTGATGCTGTTCCTCGCCTCCGACGACGCGGCGTACATCACCGGCCAGGCGATCGCCATCGACGGCGGCCTCGTCGCGCACACCGGCATCCTCCGCGTCCGCCGCGAATCGCCGCCGCTCCCGCGCTAGGACGGTCCGCTACGTCGCGACGCCGAGGATCTTGCGCGTGCCCTTGAGGTCCATCTTGCCGGCGAGGACGCCGCCGTCGACGATCCCGGCGAGCGTGTCGCCGTCGACCGTCGCGCTGCCGCGGAGCTTGAGCGGCAGCGGCTTGGTGATCGACATCGTCCAGGTCAGCGTGTCGCCGTCGATCTTGCCGTCGGCGATGTCGACGCTGCCGGTCGGGCTCGAATTGGTGCCGGTGAAGGTGTCGCCGTGGCGGTCGACCGTCAGGACGAACTCCTGCACGCCCGCCCGCGTCTTCATCACGCAATCCCACGCGCCCTCGACCGCCATGTCCGCCTCCTCGTTGACCACCGCGCGTGTCGGTCGCGGGGCGGGCGATGTCAAGCCGCCGGGCCGCGCCCGTGGCGCACCGCCGCCAGCGCCTTCATCCCGGCGTCGAGGCGGCGGCGGACCTCGGGGTGGATCGCCGGAGTCGCGGCGGCGAGGCCGTGGATCGCCGGGCTGGCGCGGTTGAACCCCGGCACCGCGCCGTGGCGAACTGGTGCGCCAACTGGGCGACATCCTGCGTGAATACAAGGCCGATCTCGGTGAACTGGTCTCCTGGGAAGCCGGCAAGATCACCCAGGAAGGCCTGGGCGAAGTTCAGGAAAT
>CAXUEV010000102.1:0-6252 GCA_964250105.1 uncultured Sphingomonadaceae bacterium | reverse complement strand
GCAGGCGCGGGTCCGCGCGCTCGCCGCCGGCCCCGGCGTGCGGCTGATCTGCGGCCGCTTCGAGGGCTTCGACGAACGCCTGTTCGCGCGGCGCGACGTCGCCGAGGTCTCGGTCGGCGACTATGTCCTGTCGGGCGGCGAACCCGCCGCGCTGGTCCTGCTCGATGCTTGCGTCCGGCTGCTTCCCGGCGTAATGGGCGCGTCGTCGAGCGGATCCGACGAAAGCTTCGAAAGCGGCTTGCTCGAATATCCGCACTATACCCGTCCCGCGAACTGGGAGGGGTCGACGATCCCCGAAGTGTTGCGATCGGGGGATCACGCGAAGGTCGCCGCATGGCGGCAGGCGCGGTCCGAGGAGGACACACGGCTAAGGCGGCCGGACCTGTGGGAGCGCCATCTCGGCGTTCGGGTCGAGTCGCCCTCTGGCGCGCGGCTTACGAAGGAAAAATGAGATGAATCTCATCCAGACGCTCGAGGCGGAACAGATCGCCAAGTTCCTCGCGACCAAGCAGATCCCGCAGTTCCGCGCCGGCGACACGATCCGCGTCGGGGTCAAGGTCGTCGAGGGCGACCGCAGCCGCGTGCAGAACTACGAGGGTGTGTGCATCGCCCGCGCCAACCGCGCGATGGGCTCGTCGTTCACCGTCCGCAAGATCAGCTTCGGCGAGGGGGTCGAGCGGGTCTTCCCGCTCTATTCGCCGAATATCGATTCGATCGAGGTCGTGCGCCGGGGCGTCGTCCGCCGCGCCAAGCTCTATTATCTCCGCGGCCGCTCGGGCAAGTCGGCGCGCATCGTCGAGAAGCGCGACGCGCGGCCCGAGAAGACCGCCGGCTGACATCCTGCTCGCGGCAGGCGATCGGAGATCAGTCCGAAAGTGCCGCCAGGAACTCGGCGGGCGCAACGGCGGCTTGGCGAACGATACAGCTGTGTCTGAACTTAGTCGCTCGAGTGCCCGGATGATGTCGGCTCCCGAGACGACCGGATAGTCAGGCATGCCCGCGCACGGCGAAGGTCGTCACCAGCGGTGCGCCCGCCGATCGCAGCGGAAATTCGTCGAGATAGAGTTCGACGGCTTCGCGAAGGTTGGCGACCGCCTCGTCGATCGTCTCGCCCTCGCTGACCGAGCCGGTTTCGGGGTTCAGCGCGGTGAACCCACCTTCGGCGGCCGGCGTCAGAATGGCTGTGACCAACATGATCCGCTCCTGTGCGGACGACCATGCCGCAGCGTACCCGCAAGACCAACGGCCCGTTTGGCGCGGTATCAGGCAGCGCGCTGAGCCGTTCGCGTGTCCAGACGTCTATCCTCTTCGCGCATGCCCGCCTAGATACCGCGCATGACCGATCTTCCGACTCAAGGCGGCATCGACGGCGGCGTCCATCGTTATCCGGTGCGGGTCTATTTCGAGGACACCGACCTGACGGGCGTGGTCTATCATGCCAACTACCTGCGCTTCATGGAGCGGGCACGGACCGAGATGCTGCGCTGCCTCGGCATCGAGCAGCAGGCGATGCTCGACGCCGCCACCGGCTTCTATTCGGTCCACGACCTCGCGCTGACCTATGTCGCGCCGGCGCGGCTCGACGACGCGCTGGTCGTGCGCAGCCGCGTCGTCGCGGTGCGCGCGGCGGCGACGGTGATCGGCCAGGACGTCTGGCGCGGCGAGCAGCAGCTGACCCGCGGCCGCGTGACCGCCGCGTGGCTCGGCATGAACGGCCGGCCGCAACGGCAGCCGCGCCTGTGGAGCGAGCGCTTCGCCGACCTCGTCACCGAAGGAAACTGATGCCGACCGCCAGCCTCCCCGCCGTCCTCGCCAAGACCGCGGTCGACATGTCGCCGTGGGCGCTGTTCCTCCAGGCCGACATCGTCGTCAAGCTCGTGATGATCGGGCTGCTCGCGGCGAGCATCTGGTCGTGGGCGATCATCGTCGAGCGCGCCCGGCGGCTGGCGGCGATCAACACCCAGGCGAAGGCGTTCGAAGACTGGTTCTGGAAGGCCGACAGCCTCGACACGCTGTACGAGCCGGCGGCGAAGGCGCGGCACCCGTCGGCGCGGCTGTTCGTCGCCGGCATGAACGAATGGCGCCGCAGCCTCGCCAAGGGCCGCATCGACCGCGAAGGCGTCCGCGCGCGGCTGACCTCGATCCTGGGCGTCGCCGTCACGCGCGAGATCGACGAGCTCGGCGACCGGCTGAACGTGCTGGCAACGATCGGCTCGGTCGCGCCGTTCGTCGGGCTGTTCGGCACCGTCTGGGGCATCATGCGCGCCTTCACCTCGATCGCCTCGTCGCAGAACACGTCACTGGCGGTGGTCGCGCCGGGCATCGCCGAGGCGCTGTTCGCCACCGCGCTGGGGCTGTTCGCGGCGATCCCGGCGGTGATCGGCTACAACCGCCTGCTCCACGGCCTCGGCCGGCTCGAGGCGCGGCTGGCGGCGTTCGCCGAGGAGTTCCACGGGCTGCTGTCGCGCCAGCTCGACGGCATGGACGGCAAGCCGTGATCGCCGCGCCGCGCCGCGGCGGCCGCCGCCAGCCGATGGCCGAGATCAACGTCACGCCGATGATCGACGTCATGCTCGTGCTGCTGATCATCTTCATGGTCACCGCGCCGCTGCTCGTCACCGGCGTGCCGGTCGACCTGCCCGACAGCAAGGCGGCGGCGCTCAAGGCCGACGACGAGCCGATCGCCATCTCGCTCGACCGCGCCGGCGCGGTGTTCATCGACGAGGCGCCGGTCGCCGCCGACACGCTGGCGGCGAAGCTCGCCGCGATCCGCAGCGCCCGGACCGACGACGTCCGCGTCTTCGTCCGCGCCGACCGCGCGCTCGACTATGGCCGGGTGATGACGGTGGTCGGCGAGGTCTCGGCGGCGGGCTTCAAGAAGGTCGCGCTGGTCAGTGCCCCGGCGGGCACCGCCAAGCGGAAATAGGCGATGCTGACCGAGCGCCGGTCGCTGCTGCTCGCCGGGGTCGCGCACCTCGTGCTGCTGGCGGCCCTGTCGCTCGGACTGAAGCTGGGCGAGACGCTGCCGCCGCCGCCCGACGACGCGATCCCCGTCGAGATCGTCGACATCGCCGACGTGCCGCGCGTCACCGAGCCGCCGAAGCCGTCGATCAAGGCCGCGCCCGAGAAGACCGTCGAGGCGACCGCGCCCGAACCCGAGCCGACGCCGCCGGCACCGACGCCCGAGGCGCTGCCCGAGCCTGAGCCGCTGCCCGAACCCAAGCCCGAGAAGGCGAAGCCGCCCGCGCCGCCCAAGCCCGCGGCGAAGCCGGTGGCGAAACCGGCACCGCCGAAGCCCGAAAAGGCCAAGCCGGCGCCGCAGCTGCTCGATGCCGAGGCGCTGTCGAACCTGCTCGACAAGAGCCTGCCCAAGGCCAAGGTCAAGCCGCTCGACACGTCGGCGCTGGCGAAGTCGATCGAGAAGGCGATCCCGCGCGGGGCGACGGTCGATCCGCGCGCGACGGCGACGCTGATCCAGGCGATCCGCGCGCAGGTGGCGCCGTGCTGGAACCCGCCGATCGGCGGCGCCGACGTCAAGAAGATGACCGTCCTGCTCCACATCGAGGTCAACCGCGACGGCAGCATCGTCGGGCGGCCGAGCGTCGTCAGCCAGACCGGCGTGACCGGCGCCAACCAGGACTATGCCCGCGCCTTCGCCGAGACCGCGCGCCGCGCCGTGCTCCGCTGCGCCCCGCTCAGGCTGCCGGCCAACCTCTACGACCTGTGGAAGGCGGTCGAGATCAACTTCGATCCGTCGGAGATGACATGATTCCGCGCCTTCGCGCCGCCACGTTCCGCCGCTAGGAAAGTCTCATGCGTATCCTGACCTGCGCGCTCGCGCTCCTGCTCTCCGCCCCGGCCGCCGCGGTGATCCGGGTCGACATCAACAGCGGCATCGCCCAGCCGCTGCCGGTCGCGGTGCCGGCGTTCGCGACGCCGGCGCCGACTCCGACCGCGGCCGGCACCACCGCCGCGCTCGGCAGCCAGGTGGCGGGCGTGATCGCCGCCGACCTCGCCTCGTCGGGGCTGTTCCGGCCGCTCGACCCGGCGGCCTACACGACGACCGTCACCGTGCCCGACGTCACCGCGCCGCAGTTCGCGGCGTGGCGGACGCTGGCGGCGCAGGCGCTGATCACCGGCAGCGTCACCGCCAACTCCGACGGCGGCATCACCGTCGGCTGCTACGCCTACGACGTCTTCTCGTCGGAGGAACTGGCACGGCAGGGGTTCGTCACCACCGCCGCGAACTGGCGGCGCGCGGCGCACAAATGCGCCGATCTCGTCTATTCGCGGCTGACCGGCGAGACCGGTTATTTCGACAGCCGCATCGTCTACGTGTCGGAGACCGGCCCCAAGACGGCGCGGATCAAGCGGCTGGCGGTGATGGACCAGGACGGCGCCGGCCACCGCTTCCTGACCAACGGCCAGGCGCTGGTGCTGACCCCGCGCTATGCGCCGAACCAGCAGACGATCACCTATATGTCGTACGCCAACAACCGCCCGCGGGTGTGGCTGTACACGATCGGCACCGGCCGGCAGGAGGCGATCGGCGAGTTCCCCAACATGAGCTTCGCGCCGCGCTTCGCCCCCGACGGCGGCGCGCTGGTGTTCTCGATGAGCATCAGCGGCAATACCGACATCTACCGCCTCGACATCGCCAGCCGCCGGCTGACGCGGCTGACCAATTCGCCCGGGATCAACACCGCGCCGAGCTATTCGCCCGACGGCAGCCGGATCGTTTTCGAGAGCGACCGCAGCGGCGGCCAGCAGATCTACGTGATGAACGCCGACGGCTCGGGACAGCAGCGGATCAGCTTCGGCGACGGCCGCGCCGGCACGCCGGTGTGGTCGCCGCGCGGCGACCTGATCGCCTTCACCCGGCTGGGCGGCGGCAAGTTCCGCATCGGCGTGATGAAGCCCGACGGCAGCGGCGAACGCCTGCTGACCAACGCCTTCCAGGACGAGGGCCCGACCTGGTCGCCGAACGGGCGCGTCATCCTGTTCTTCCGCACCGCCGCCGGGCGCGGCGGCAGCGTCGACCTGCATTCGGTCGATCTGTCGGGGCAGAACGAGCGCGCGATAAAAACGCCGCTCGACGGGTCCGATCCGGCGTGGTCGCCGTTGTTGCCGTAACGAGCTTCGCCTATACCAGGGTCAGGAAAAGAGGGCAGAACACGATGATGCACCGGGTTTCAACGATGGCGATGGTCGCGGCGCTGGTCGCCACCGGTGCCTGTTCGACCAAGAAGAAGGCGCTGCCGCCCGCCCCGCCCGCGGCGACCGCGCCGGGCACCTACACGCCCGCGCCGGCGACGGTCGCGCCCGGCCGCGACGGCGTCGGCACCGCCGAGATCCCGGGCAGCGTCGCCGACTTCAAGGCGACCTCGGGATCGGACACGGTGCTGTTCCCCTACGACAGCTACGAGCTCGACGACGCCGCCAAGGCGACGCTCGGCAAGCAGTCCGAGTGGCTGGCGCGCTTCGGCACGGTCAAGGTCACCGTCGAGGGGCATACCGACGAGCGCGGGACGCGCGAGTACAACCTCGCGCTCGGCGACCGCCGCGCCGCCGCCGCCAAGAACTTCCTCGCGGCGCAGGGGGTCGACGCCGGCCGCATCGCGACGATCAGCTACGGCAAGGAACGCCCGGTCGCCGAAGGCAGTGACGACAGCGCCTATGCGCAGAACCGCCGCGCGGTGACGGTCGTCGTCAGCGGCGCGCGCTAAGGCGCGCTACCCGACCGGGTCGACCCCGAGGCGGGCGATCTCGATCTTGGTGCAGCGGTCCATCACCACCTTGAGGCCGGCGGCCTCGGCGCGCGTCGCCGCCGCCTCGTCGACGACGCCGAGCTGGAGCCAGACCGCCTTGGCGCCGACGGCGATCGCCTGATCGACGACCGCGCCGGCGTCGGCCGAGTTGCGGAAGACGTCGACGATGTCGATCGGGTCGCCGAGCTGGCTCAGCTCGCGCCAGACGAACTCGCCGTGGATATGCTCGCCGGTGATCTGCGGGTTGACCGGCAGCACGCGGTAGCCGTGCGCCTGCAGCGCCGCCATGACCTGGTTCGAGGCGCGGTCGGGGCGGTCGGACGCGCCGACCACGGCGATCGTGCGGGCGGCGGCGAGCAGGTCGCGGATATCGTCGTCGGCGGTCAGCGGCATCGGCGGCTCCTTCGCGGCTATAAACCGAGACCGGCGGCGACCTGTTCCGCGAGCGCAGCGAACGCCGTCGCCTGCGCCCCCTCGCCCGCCG
>CAXUEV010000101.1:0-6272 GCA_964250105.1 uncultured Sphingomonadaceae bacterium | reverse complement strand
CACCACGATCACCGCCTGGATCAGCTGCACCATCGAGAACGGCACCTGGTAGAACACCTGCAGGCTGCGCCCGGTCACGAACAGCGCCGCCACCAGCAGCGCCACCACCGTGGCCGCCAGCGGGTTGTTGCGCGCCAGGAAGGCGATGAGGATGCCGAGCGGCCGCCAGCGCGGCGGCTGCTTGCGCCACGCGGCGAAGACCGCGCGGTTGTACGCCGCGACCGGCGCGAGCCGCGCGTCCGCCGAGGCGCCGGCGGGGACGTAGGTGGTGAAGCCGCCGAGCGTGTCGTCCCACCAGAAGGTGCCGTCGGCGCCGCGGCCGGCCATCGTGATCGCGCCGCGGTCCTTGCCCGAGACGGCGAAGACGCGGCTGGCGGGATTGGCCGCCTTCATCCATTCGCCGAGCATCGGCACCTTGAGGTTGGCCGGCCCGCGCGGCGCGTCGGGGCGGCCGGGCACCGGCGACACCGGATCGAGCAGGCAATAGACCTGCGTCGCGGTCGCGCGGTCGTACCACGTATTGCCGACGATGCCGGTGGCGGCCGGATGCCGCCCGCTGAGGATCGTCGAATGGCCGGGGCAGGTCTCGGTCGCGGCGTGGCTCTGGTAGCCGTTGGCGAAGACGACCCCCGCCTGGAGCGACTTCAGCCCGCCGGCGAAGCGCGCGCGATACTGGTCGAACAGCCCGGCCGAGAACTGGTCGACCGAAATCGCGACGACGAGCCGCGGCGCCGGCGGCGCGGTCGCCGCGGCGAGCGGCGCGGCGACCAGCGCCGCCAGCAGCCCGAGCACCCGTCCGATCGTCCCCACCGCCGCCTCCCCCATATCGCCGCAGCGACCGATCGCACGTCCGCGTTACGGTTCCAAGTCGGCGCCTTCCTCTCCCCCTTCTGTCTACCCTCTCCTCCGGGGGGGGGGGGAAGAGGGTAGACGGGGTGACGGGCTCGTCACGCGGTTGAGGCTTGCCGCAGGTGTGATAATGCTGCCGGCGAAGGAGTGTCGTATGGCGGCGATCGAGCAGATGACCATCACTCTGCCCACGGAGATGGCGGCGTCGCTGCGCCAGACGGTTGCCGGCGGCGAATACGCCTCGACCAGCGAACTCGTGCACGAGGCCCTGCGCGCGTGGCGCCGCGATCGCGAAACAGAGCGGAGCGACCTCGAGGCTTTGCGCGAGGCGATCCGGATCGGCGACGAGAGCGGTCCGAGTATTCCGGCGGAGGACGTTTTCGCCGAACTCCGCCAAATCATCGCGGATCGCCGCGCCCAAGGATGAAGCGGCTCAGCTTCGCGCCGGAAGCACGCGCCGACCTCATCGCCATCGGCCTCTTCATCGCACAGGACAATCCCGAACGGGCGGAAAGCTTCATTTCCGAGCTCGAAGCCAAGGCCGTCCAGGTGGCCGAGCGGCCGCGCAGTTTTCCAGCGCGCGATGACGTAAGTCCCGGACTGCGGGCGGCGAGTCACGGTCGCTATCTGCTGTTCTTCCGCGAGTTGCCGGATACGGTTAGGGTCGTGCGGGCGATCCACGGGTCGCGCGACCTCAAGCGTATTTTCAGGGCATAGGCGGGTCGGCGGCACCCGGGGGGCGTGATGGACTGGGCTTGGGTGGTTTCGGCGGGGGCGTTCGCGGTGGCGATGGGGGCGACGCCGGGGCCGAACAACATGATGGTGGCGGCGTCGGGGGCGAATTACGGGTTTCGGCGGACGGTGCCGCATATCCTGGGCATCACGTTCGGCTTCCCGGCGATGTTCGTCGTCGTCGCCTTCGCCGGGCAGGCGGTGATCGCCGATCCGGTCGTCCACGGCGTGATGAAATGGGGCGGCGTCGCCTATCTCGTCTGGCTGGCGTGGAGCATCGCCACCGCCGCGCCCGGCGACGGCGTGCGCGCCGCGCGCGGCCGGCCGGTGTCGTTCGTCAAGGCGGCGGCGTTCCAGTGGGTCAACCCCAAGGCGTGGATCATCGTCGCCGGCGCGCTCGCGACCTACACGCTGGCGGGAGCGGAGTCGGCGGCGGGATCGTACGTCCTGACCGCGATCTTCGTCGTCGTCACGCTCGCCACCTCCGTCGGCTGGACGCTCGTCGGCATCGGCGCGGGCAAGGCGCTGCGGTCGCCGGCGGCGCTGCGCCGCTTCAACATGGCGATGGCGGCGCTGCTGCTGGCGTCGCTGGTGCCGATCGTCGTCGACGCTTGATTTCGCCGCGGCGAGCGGCTAGACGCCGCGGCCATCGACCACTCACGCAGGGGCAACCCGTCCGGTGCCGGGGCGTCAAGCCTCGCTCATCCCCTGCGGCGGCATAACCGGATAGAGGAGAACAGACCATGGCGACCCCCGTCGTCTCGATGGCGCAGCTGTTGGAAGCCGGCGCCCATTTCGGCCACCAGACGCACCGCTGGAACCCGAAGATGAAGCCGTACATCTTCGGCGACAGGAACGGCGTCCATATCATCGACCTGTCGCAGACGGTGCCGCTGTTCGCGCGCGCGCTCGACTTCGTCCGCGCGACCGTCGCCAGCGGCGGCAAGGTGCTGTTCGTCGGCACCAAGCGCCAGGCGCAGGACCCGGTCGCCGAGGCGGCGCGCCGGTCGGGCCAGCATTATGTCAACCACCGCTGGCTCGGCGGCATGCTGACCAACTGGAAGACGATCTCGGGGTCGATCAAGCGCTTCAAGACGCTCGAGGACCAGTTGTCGAGCGACACCGCCGGGCTGACCAAGAAGGAAGTCCTCAAGCTGACGCGCGAGCGCGACAAGTTCGAGCTGTCGCTCGGCGGCATCCGCGACATGGGCGGCCTGCCCGACATCATCTTCGTCATCGACGTCAACAAGGAGGATCTGGCGATCAAGGAGGCCGCGACGCTCGGCATCCCGGTCATCGCCGTCCTCGACACCAACACCGATCCGAGCGGCATCGCCTTCCCGGTGCCGGGCAACGACGACGCCAGCCGCGCGGTCCAGCTCTACTGCAACGCCGTCGCCGACACGATCATCGACGCCCGCCAGGGCCGCAGCGCGGCGCAGGGGCTCGACCTCGGCGCGATGGACGAGCCGCCGGTCGAGACCTATGTCGCGCCGGCGACGACCGAGCCGCTGCCCGAGACGATGGTCGAGGCGCTCGGCGGGGTCGGCGTCCATGTCGCGCCGCCGGCCGACGCCGTCGTCGCCGCGGCGCAGCAGGTCGAGGCGGCGACCGCCGCCGTCGTCGCGCACGAATAGCTAATTTTCCGTCATCCCCCCGCGAAAGCGGGGACCCATCTCTCGCAAACATCGCGTGATGGGTCCCCGCTTTCGCGGGGATGACGGTCTTTGATTGGTTTAAGGAGCCGTTCCATGGCCGAGATCACCGCGAGCATGGTCAAGGACCTGCGCGACCGTACCGGCGCGGGCATGATGGACTGCAAGAAGGCGCTGGCGGAGAACGCCGGCGACATGGAGAGCGCGGTCGACTGGCTGCGGACCAAGGGCCTCGCCTCGGCGGCGAAGAAGGCCGGGCGCACCGCCGCCGAGGGGCTCGTCGGGGTGCAGGTCGCAGGGCAGCGCGGTGCGGTCGTCGAGGTCAATTCGGAGACCGACTTCGTCGCCAAGAACGAGCAGTTCCAGGGCTTCGTCCGCACCGTCACCGGCCTCGCCGCGGTCCACGGCGACGACGTCGCGGTCCTGCTCGACGCGCCCTATCCCGAGGCCGGATCGAGCGTCCGCGACGTGCTGACCCAGAACATCGCGACGATCGGCGAGAACCAGGCGCTGCGCCGCGCCAAGATCGTCGAGGTCGCCGAGGGGCTGGTCGTGTCGTACGTCCACAACGCCGCCGTCCCCGGTATGGGCAAGATCGGCGTCCTCGTCGGGCTGAAGTCGGCGGCGCCGGCGGACGTGCTCGAGCCGCTCGGCAAGCAGATCGCGATGCACATCGCCGCCGCCAACCCGCTGGCCCTCGACGAGCACGGGCTCGATCCCGCGGTGGTCGAGCGCGAGCGCGGCATCGCGCGCGAGAAGGCCGCGGGTTCGGGCAAGCCCGCCGACATCGTCGAGAAGATGATCGACGGCGGCGTCCGCAAGTACCGCCAGGAGAACGCGCTGCTGACGCAGGTGTTCGTCATCGACGGCAAGTCGAAGGTCGGCGACGTCGTCGCCGCCGCCGGCAAGGCCGCCGGCACGCCGATCGCGGTGACCGAGTTCGTCCGCTTCCAGCTCGGCGAGGGCATCGAGCGCGCCGCCAGCGACTTCGCCGCCGAGGTCGCCGCCGCCGCGGGCGTCTGAGCGCGGTATTGGCTTTGACCGGCCCCGTCTCTAAGGTCGCCAGCGTCGAGCGGAGTTGACGTCGTCCATGGCCCGGTCCGCCTATAAACGCATCCTGCTGAAGCTGTCGGGCGAGGCGCTGATGGGGTCGGGCCAGTACGGCATCGACCCGCTCGAGACCGCGCGCATCGCCCAGGAGATCAAGCGCGCGCGCGACGCCGGCTACGAACTGTGCCTCGTCGTCGGCGGCGGCAACATCTTCCGCGGGCTGGCGGCGGCGGCGAAGGGCTTCGACCGGGCGAGCGCCGATTATATGGGGATGCTGGCGACGGTGATGAACGCGCTCGCGGTGCAGAACGCGCTCGAACAGGCGGGCGTCGACACGCGCGTCCAGTCGGCGATCCCGATGGCGTCGGTGTGCGAGCCGTATATCCGCAGGCGGGCCGAGCGGCACATGCAGAAGGGGCGGGTGGTGATCTTCGCCGGCGGCACCGGCAACCCGTTCTTCACCACCGACACCGCCGCCGCGCTGCGCGCGGCCGAGATGAACTGCGACGCGCTGTTCAAGGGGACGAGCGTCGACGGGGTCTACGACGCCGATCCGAAGCGCGTGTCGGGGGCGACGCGCTACGACACGCTGAGCTTCGGCAAGGTGCTGGCGGACGACCTCAAGGTGATGGACGCGAGCGCGGTCGCGCTGTGCCGCGACAACGACATCCCGATCGTCGTCTTCAGCATCCGCGAGCAGGGCAACCTGACCGCGGTCCTGGCGGGCGTCGGCGTCTCGACCACCGTCGGCAATATTGGATAGAGCATGGCAGTCTTCGACGCGGGCGCGCACAAGGCCGACATCGAGCGGCGGATGAATTCGGCGGTCGACGCGCTGCGCGCCGACCTCGGCGGACTGCGCACCGGCCGCGCGGCGACGTCGCTGCTCGACCGGGTGACGGTCGAGGTCTACGGCTCGAACATGGCGCTGAGCCAGGTGGCGACGGTGACCGCGCCCGAGCCGCGGATGCTGTCGGTCCAGATCTGGGACAAGTCGAACGTCCAGATGGTCGAGAAGGCGATCCGCTCGGCCGGGCTCGGGCTCAATCCCGTGACCGACGGCCAGACGCTCAGGCTGCCGATCCCCGACCTGACCGAAGAACGCCGCAAGGAACTGGCCAAGCTCGCCTCGTCCTATTCGGAGAAGGCGAAGATCGCGGTCAGGAACGTCCGCCGCGACGGCATGGAGGGGCTGAAGGCGGCCGAGAAGAAGGGCAGCATCAGCCAGGACGAGCAGAAGAAGCACGAGGCCGAGGTGCAGAAGGTGACCGACCGCATCGTCGCCGAGATCGACGCCGCCACGGCGGCGAAGGAAAAGGAAATCCTCGGCAAGTGAGGGGACGGCCGGCCAGCGTCGATGCGGCGGACGCGCCGGCGGCGGCGACGGCGGTCCCGCGCCATGTCGCGATCATCATGGACGGCAACGGGCGCTGGGCAAAGCAGCGCCGGCTGCCACGGATCGCCGGGCACCGCATGGGGGTCGAGGCGGTGCGCCGCGTGGTCGAGGCGGCGCCGCCGCTCGGCATCGAGGTGCTGACGATCTACGCCTTCTCGAGCGAGAACTGGCAGCGCCCGGCCGACGAGGTCAGCGACCTGATGGGCCTGCTGCGGCACTATCTGCGGACCGAGGTCGCCGAGCTGCACCGCAACGGCGTCCGCGTCCGCTTCATCGGCGACCACCGCCGGCTCGGCGGCGACCTCGTCGCGCTGGTCGAGCAGTCGGTCGCGCTGACCGCGGCGAACACGCGGCTGACATTGGTCGTCGCGATCAACTACGGCGCGCAGGACGAGATCGTCCGCGCCGCGCGCGCGCTAGCGGCCGACGCGCGCGACGGCCGGCTCGACCCGGCCGACATCGACGCCGGCATGATCGCCGGCCGCCTCGACACCGCCGAGCTGCCGCCGCCCGACCTCGTCATCCGCACCAGCGGCGAGCAGCGGCTGTCGAACTTCCTGCTGTGGCAGGCGGCCTATGCCGAACTGGTG
>CAXUEV010000100.1:0-6311 GCA_964250105.1 uncultured Sphingomonadaceae bacterium | reverse complement strand
CGGCGCCGGTCGCGATCAGCGCCGCCGCCCGCGCCCGGTTCGACGACGACGACCTCGTCCGCATCGTCCGCGCGCTGGGCGACCTCGGCGACCGCGGCCGCCAGACGCTGTTCATCAAGGCACTGGTCGACCGCGCCGACACGCCCGAGAGCCAGCGGCTGCTCGCCGACCTCGGCCGCGCGATCGACCGCCCCGACGTCGGCGTGATGACCGGCAAGGCGGCGCGCGCCGACAACGAGATCGCGCTGCTCGACGTCGCCTATCCGCGCATCGAGCTGCCGCCGGCGCTGACGCCGAGCTGGACGATGGTCCACGCCATCGCCCGGCAGGAGACGCAGTTCGACCGCGCCGCGGTCAGCAGCGCCAATGCCCGCGGGCTGATGCAGCTGCTGCCGGCGACCGCGGCCGAGACCGCCGCCAAGCTCGGCATGGCGTACAACCTGTCGCGGCTGACCGAGGATCCGGTCTACAACGTCACCCTCGGCGCGGCTTACTACGGCCGCATGCGCGACAATCTCGGCGGCAGCAACGTCCTCGCCGTCGCGGCGTACAACGCCGGTCCGGGCAACGTCCGCAAGTTCCTTGCGGCCAACGGCGATCCGCGCCTGCCCGGCGTCGACATCGTCGACTGGGTCGAGCAGATCCCGTTCGCCGAGACGCGCGACTATGTCCAGCGGGTGCTGTCGAACGCCGTCGTCTACGACCTGCTCCATCCCGCGACCGCGGTCATGCCGCCGACCAACCGGCTGTCGGCGTACATGGCGAAGAAGACGCCGGGCTGACCGATCCTCCCCCGCGAGGGGGAGGACCCGATCCTCCCCCGCCAGGGGGAGGGGGACCATGCTCTTGCATGGTGGAGGGGCGGTCCAACCGGGAGCGAGGCTTGTGCCCGGTCACGCCGCCCCTCCACCATCGCGGAAGAGCGATGGTCCCCCTCTCCGTCCCGGGAGGATCAGAGGTTCAGGGTGATCCCCAGCGCCTTCTCGGCGACCGCGCGCAGCGCCGGATCGACCGGCGGATACGTCAGGTCAACGCCCGCGCCCAAACCGGCGACGACCGCTTCGATACCTGCAATCCGCGCCGTCTTCTTGTCGTCGGCGGCGATCACCGTCCACGGCGCATGCTCGGTCGACGTCCGGTCGAACATATCTTCGTACGCCTCGGTATAGGCGTCGCGCAGCGACCGGTTGTGATAGTCGTCGGGCCCGGTCTTCCACCGCTTGTACGGCGTCTCGAGCCGCTCGCGCAGCCGCTTGTCCTGCTCCTTCGCCGTCGTATGGAGGAACAGCTTGACGATGCGGACGCCGTCGGCGGTCTGGAGCGCCTCGAAGTCGTTGATCTCGTCGTAGCCGCGCTTCCAGTCGGCCTTGGCCGCCAGCTTGTCGACGCGCTCGACCAGCACCCGGCCATACCAGGTGCGGTCGAAGACCGCGATCTCCCGCCGGCCCGGCAGCTTCGCCCAGAAGCGCCACAGGAAATGATGCGCCAGTTCCTCCGCCGTCGGCGCGCCGATCGACCAGACGTTGCTGTAGCGCTGGTCGAGCTCGGTCGTCATCCGCTGGATCAGCCCGCCCTTGCCGCTGGCGTCCCACCCCTCGATCGCGACGATCCCGCGCAGCCCTTGCGTGATATACGCCGCCTGGATCAGCTGGAGCCGGTACTGCAGCGTCTTGAGCCGCGCGTCATAGTCCTGCCGCCCGACCGCCGGCGCATCCTCGAAGTCCTTCAGCCGCAGCTTGGTCACCGCGGTCGCTCGGCGACGGCGATGTGCAGTTCCTTGAGCTGCTTCGCCGACACCGACGACGGCGCGTTCATCATCAGGTCCTCGGCCTTCTGGTTCATCGGGAACAGCACGACCTCGCGGATGTTCGGCTCGTCCGCCAGCAGCATGACAATGCGGTCGACGCCGGGCGCCGAGCCGCCGTGCGGCGGCGCGCCGAACTTGAAAGCGTTGATCATGCCGGCAAAGTCGCGGTCGACGTCGGCCCGGCTGTAGCCGGCGATGGCGAACGCCTTGTACATGATCTCGGGCCGATGGTTGCGGATCGCCCCGCTCGACAGCTCGATGCCGTTGCAGACGATGTCGTACTGGTACGCGAGGATGTCGAGCGGGTCCTTGGTCTCGAGTGCTTCGAGTTCGCCCTGCGGCATCGAGAACGGGTTGTGGCTGAAGTCGAGCGTCTTCGCCTCTTCGTCGTACTCGAACATCGGGAAGTCGACGATCCAGCAGAATTTGAACGCTCCCTGTTCGACGAGCCCGAGATCCTCGGCCACTTTGGTCCGTGCCAGCCCCGCCAGTCGCGCCGCCTTCGCCGGCTTGTCGGCGGCGAAGAACACGCCGTCGTCGGGGCCGAGCCCGAGCTGCGCGACGATTGCCGCCATCCGCTCGGGGCCGAGGTTCTTCGCCACCGGACCGCCCGCCTCGCCGCCCTTGAAGTTGGCGTAGCCGAGCCCGGCCCAGCCCTCGGCGCGCGCCCAGTCGTTCATCCCGTCGAAGAAGCTGCGCGGCCGCAGCCCGGCGCCGGGCGCGGGCACGGCGCGGACCACCGCCCCACCCTCGATCATCCGCGCGAAAAGGCCGAAGCCGCCGCCGGCGAAATGCGCGGTGACGTCGGCGATGACCAGCGGGTTGCGCAAATCCGGCTTGTCGTTGCCGTACCTGAGCATCGACTCCGCGTACGGGATGCGCGGGAACGGTGTCGCCGTCACCGCCTTGTCGCCGAACTCCTCGAACACGCCCGCCAGGACGGGCTCGACCGCGGCGAAGACGTCGTCCTGCGTGACGAAGCTCATCTCGAAGTCGAGCTGGTAGAACTCGCCCGGGCTACGGTCGGCGCGCGCGTCCTCGTCGCGGAAGCACGGCGCGATCTGGAAATAGCGGTCGAAGCCGGCGACCATCAGCAGCTGCTTGAACATCTGCGGCGCCTGCGGCAGCGCGTAGAACTTGCCCGGATGGACCCGGCTCGGCACGAGGAAGTCGCGCGCGCCTTCAGGCGACGACGCGGTCAGGATCGGCGTCTGGAACTCGGTGAAGCCCTGGTCGATCATCCGCCGCCGCAGCGAGGCGATGACGTTCGACCGCAGCATGATGTTGCGGTGGAGCCGCTCGCGGCGCAGGTCGAGGAAGCGGTATTTGAGGCGGATGTCCTCGGGATAGTCAGCCTCCCCGGCGACCGGCAGCGGCAGCTCGGCGGCGGCGGACTGGACCGTCACCTCGGCGGCGCGCAGCTCGATCTCGCCGGTCGGCATCTTCGGGTTGATCGCCGCGGCGTCGCGCAGCACGACCTCGCCGGTCACCGTGACGACGCTCTCGGCGCGGAGGCGATCGAGTACGGCGAACGCCGCCGAGCCGGTGTTGGCGACGATCTGGGTGATCCCGTAATGGTCGCGCAGGTCGACGAACAGGACTCCGCCGTGGTCGCGCTTGCGGTGGACCCAGCCCGACAGCCGTGCGGTCGCGCCGGCGTCGGCGGCGCGCAGTCGGGCGCAGTCGTGCGTACGGTAGATGTGCATCCGGGTCCGTTCGCCCGCGGCTTGGCGGGCGTCAAGAATAACTTGCGCGCGAAGGCGGCCCACCTGCGCTAGCGACAGGTGAGGAACCGGAGCCCGACGACATGAAAACGATCCTCGCCGCCGTCGCGCTGGCTGTCGCCCTGCCCGCCGTCGCCGCGACGGCGCCGCGCGTGGCGATCGCCAGTTTCGACCAGCTCGCCCAGCCGCTGCCGCTCCCATACGACACCGCGGCCGATGCCGATGCCCAGGTCGCGGCGGCGAAGAAGCGCGCTCGCGCGGCGCACAAGCTGCTGCTGATCGACTTCGGCGGCAACTGGTGCCTCGACTGCCGCATCCTCGCCGGCACCGTCGCCGTTCCCGAGATCAAGGCGTTCGTCGACCGGCACTACGAGGTCGTCACGGTCGACATCGGCCGCCGCGACAAGAACCTGCAGATCGCCCGCGCCTATGGCTTCGATATCAAGGGCGTGCCGGCGATCGTCATCGTCGACCCGAAGACCGACAAGCTGCGCAATCCCGGCGCCTTCACCGCGTTGTCCGACGCGCGCAGCATGACCCTGCAGGCGCTCGCCGACTGGCTGGCGAAATGGGTGTGACGCGCTGTCGGCGCCTGCGGCAATGCGGCGGCTGACCCGTTGCCGGCTTTCGCGCGTACTCCGCGCGACGGCCGCACCACGGGGATGCCATGATTACCGCTCTGACGACGATGTTCACCCTGGTCACCGTGGGCGCGATCGTCGCCGTGCTCTACCGCTTCCGCCGTTGGCCGGTGGTCGCGCTGATCCGCAAGGCCGAGCGGCGGGTCTCGTTCCACCAAAATGCCATGACGATGCTGGCGTCGGCGATGCGAAGCGCCGAGGCCGAGGGCAAGCGCGACGAGTTCGACCGGCTGGCGTCGAGCTACCGTCTTCACCGCGATTCGCTCCACGCGTTCGACGCCAAGGCCGACCTGCCGCCGCCGCCGGCGCCGTTCGTCGCACGGATCGACCCGGCCCGCGCCGCCTGACCGCCCCCTATAGCCGAGTCGCGCTCGGTGCATTATGAAGCGCAATGCAGATACATCCCCTGATCGGCGACACGGCGACCCTTGCCGCCCTGTGCGAGCGGCTCGCCACCGCCGACTTCGTCACCGTCGACACCGAGTTCATGCGTGAGAACACGTTCTTCCCCGATCTGTGCCTGCTGCAGATCGCCAGCAGCGACGAGGCGGCGGCGATCGATCCCAAGGCGCCCGGCCTCGATCTCGCGCCGCTGCTCGACCTGCTCGTCGCCAAGGACGTGCTCAAGGTGTTCCACGCCGCCGGCCAGGACCTCGAGATCATCTACAATTTGACCGGCCGGACGCCGGCGCCGCTGTTCGACACGCAGGTCGCGGCGATGGCGCTCGGCCAGGGCGAGCAGGTCAGCTACACCAACCTCGTCCAGTCGTTCCTCGGCATCGCCGTCGACAAGGGCGCGCGCTTCACCGACTGGGCGCGGCGGCCGCTCAACGACCGCCAGATCGACTATGCCATCGGCGACGTCACCTATCTCGCGCAGCTCTTCCCGAAGATGCTCGATAAGCTGCGCAAGACCGGGCGCGGCGTGTGGCTCGACGACGAGATGGCGCGGGTGTCCGATCCGGCGACCTATGCCAACGATCCCGAGACGGCATGGCAGCGGCTGCGCATGCCGAGCCGCAAGCCCGAAGTGCTCGGCCGGCTGAAGGCGCTCGCCGGCTGGCGCGAGCGCGAGGCGAAGGCGAAGGACGTGCCGCGCGGGCGCATCGTCAAGGACGAGACGATCGGCGACCTCGCCGCCTCGCCGCCCAGGACGCAGGCCGACCTCGCCCGCGTCCGCGGCCTGTCGGCGGCGTGGGCATCGAACGACATCGGCCGGCGGCTGATGACGGCGCTGGCGGCGGCGGTGCCGCTACCGGCGGCCGAGATGCCGACCCGCGAGGTCGCGCGGCCCGGCCTGTCGAGCGAAGGCGCGCTGATCGCCGACCTGTTGAAGCTGCTGCTCAAGATCCGCGCCAAGGAGGCGAACGTCGCTCCCAAGCTGATCGCCCGCGCCGAGGAGCTCGACGCCATCGCCGGCGGCGTGCGCGACGGGCTGGCGATCCTCCGCGGCTGGCGCTTCGACGTCTTCGGCAAGGACGCGCTGGCGCTGGTCGACGGCCGCCTCGGCTTCGCGGTCAAGAGCAACCGCCTGACGATGACGGCGATCGAGCACGACGCCTGACCGTCGTGGTCAGGACAGGCGCATAGAGGCCTCCAGCCCGAACGACTGCGCCAGCGTCTTCAGCCGCCGCGCCACCGCCTCGCCGTAGAGTGGCGCGTCGCGTCTCGCCAGTGTCAGCGCGAGCGTGCCGCCGTCGGGCTCGAGCCGGCTCGCGGCGAGTGCCGCGGCTGTGCCGCCGGTGAGCCGCTGGCCGAGGCGCAGCGCCAGACCCCAGCGGCGCGCCGTCAGCAGGCTCGGCGCGTCGGCAAGCTGCGCCAGAAGCGTCGTACCAGGACCATCGGGGCTGCCGCCGAAGCAGGCGTTGAGCCCGGCGGCGAGCAGCGCCCGCTCGCGCGCGGTGACCGACACCCAGTTGCCGTGGAGCGCCATGTCGAGCCCGCGTTCGGCACGGAAATCGGGATGCGCCCGCCACGCGACGTCGGACAACAGGCACGTCGCCAGCCGCAGCCGGCGCAGGTCGGCCGGCTCGCCCACCGCGAACAGCCCGTCCATCCACGCCATCAGCACGTCGCCGTGCTCGGGGAAGCGCCCCTGCCGCGCGCCCTCCGCCCGCGCCGCGGCGAGCAGCGGGTCCT
>CAXUEV010000099.1:0-6342 GCA_964250105.1 uncultured Sphingomonadaceae bacterium | reverse complement strand
ACTGGGACATCGAGATCCTCGACCTGCACCACCGCCACAAGCGCGACGCGCCGTCGGGCACCGCGCTGATGCTCGGCGAGGCGGCGGCGCAGGGCAGGGGGACGACGCTGGCGGCGGCGCGGACGACCCTGCGCGACGGCGTCGGCGCCGAGCGAGCGGACGGTGCGATCGGCTTCGCCGCGCTGCGCGGCGGCTCGGCGGCGGGCGATCATCACGTCCTGTTCGCCGGCGACGGCGAGCGCGTCGAGCTTGTCCACCGCGCCGAGAGCCGCGACATCTTCGCCCGCGGCGCGGTCCGCGCCGCCGCCTGGCTCACCGGCCGCAAGCCCGGCCGCTACACGATGAACGACGTTCTCGACCAGGAGCGGCCTGGTGGACCTTGAGGGCAAGGTCGCCATCGTCACCGGAGCGGGTGCCGGCATCGGCCGGGCCTATGCGCTGGCGCTGGCGGCGGCAGGGGCGACCGTCGTCGGCATCGCGCGCACGCTGGGGCTCACTGAGGACGGAACGGCAACGGGCGGCCTGGCGGAGGTCGTGCACGCCGGCCGCGGGCTTCCCGGCCGAATCCATGCGCAGGTCTGCGATATCGGCGACGAAGCGGCGCTGACGCGCACGATCGACGCGGCAGGGGTGAACTTCGGCCGGATCGACGTCCTGGTCAACAATGCCGCCGTCATGGCCGCGCACGATACGTTCGCGATCGCCGGCGAGGCGTGGGACGCGATGATGCGGATCAACGTCCGCGCCCCCTATCTGGCGATCCGGCAGGTCGCGCCGTTCATGATGCGCCAGCGTGCCGGCAGCATCGTCAACATCACCGCGCGCGGCGGCGACTTCATCGGCCGGGACGATCCGGCGCATCACCGCCTGCTGCCCTATGGCGTCAGCAAGGCGGCGCTCAACCGGCTGTCGCACTTCATGGCGGAGGAGCTGAAGCCGCACGGCATTGCCGTCAACGCGCTGAGCCCGGGCGTCGTCCTGACGCGCCCGTCGGCGGCGGGGTTCGCCAATGCGAAGCCGGCGACGCCCGAGGTTCTGGGGCCGGCGCTGATCTTTCTCGCGCGGCAGTCGGCGGCGACGCTGACCGGCCGGATCCTCCACACCGACGACTTCGGCACGAGCTGGCCCTAAAGGCGCGGCAGCGTCACGCCCTGCTGGCCCTGGTACTTGCCGGCGCGCTCGGCGTAGCTGACCTCGCACGGCTCGTTGCCCATCAGGAACAGGAACTGGCACGCCCCCTCGTTGGCATAGACCTTCGCCGGCAGCGGCGTCGTGTTCGAGAATTCGAGCGTGACATGCCCCTCCCAGCCGGGCTCGAGCGGGGTGACGTTGACGATGATCCCGCAGCGGGCATAGGTCGACTTGCCGAGGCAGATGACGAGGACGTCGCGCGGCACGCGGAAATACTCGACGGTGCGCGCCAGCGCGAAGCTGTTCGGCGGGATGATGCAGCAGTCCGTCTTGCGGTCGACGAAGCTCGCCGGATGGAAGTCCTTGGGGTCGACCGTCACCGAATCGACGTTGGTGAAGATTTTGAATTCGTCCGACACCCGCGCGTCGTAGCCGTAAGAGCTGAGCCCGTAGCTGATCACGCCGTCGCGCCGCTGGCGGTCGACGAAGGGCTCGATCATGCCCGTGGCGAGCGCCTGCTCGCGGATCCAGCGGTCGGACATGACGGACAAGCGCGGTTCCTCGTCAGCGGATGTGGAGGACGCAGATCAGCGTGAACAGCCGTCGCGCGGTGTCGAAGTCGACCTCGACGCGCGCCGCCAGCCGCTCGATCAGCAGTTCGGCACCTTCGTTGTGGATGCCGCGTCGCGCCATGTCGATCGTCTCGATCTGGCTCGGCGTCGCCGCCCGGATCGCCTTGAAGTAGCTGTCGCAGATGGCGAAATAGTCGCGGACGGTGCGCCGGAACGGCGACAGCGGCAGGACGAAGGTTTCGAGCATGCGGTCGCCGGCGTCGCCGATCTGGACCGCCAGCCGGCCTTCCTCGACCCCCATGACGATCTTGTACGGTCCGGCATAGCCGTCGTCATAGGCGGTCGTCGGGCGGAAGCTGTTGCCCTCGAGCAGGTCGAAGATGGCGACGCGGCGCTCCTGCTCGATGTCGGCGTTGCGCCACAAGATGGTCCGCTCGTCGAGCCTGACGTCGATGATCCGGTGGTCCGCGCTCACCGTCCGACGTTAGTCGGGCGCGGCCCCCGTCACAACCACCCGCGGCTCTTGAAGAACATGTACGGCATCACCGCCGACAGGATCATGATGCCGAGCGCCATCGGATAGCCGAACGCCAGGTGCAGCTCGGGCATGTGCGCGAAGTTCATCCCATAGACACTGGCGACGAGCGTCGGCGGCATGAAGATGACGGCGGCGACCGAGAAGATCTTGATGATCGCGTTCTGCTCGATGTTGATCAGCCCGAGCGCCGCGTCGAGCAGGAAGGTGACGTTGCCGCCGAGGTAGGTTGCGTGGTCGGTCAGCGAGGCGACGTCGCGCGACAGGCTCTTCAGATGGTTCTGCGTGCCGTTCTTGTCCTTCTTCAGCGCGAACGACAGGAAGCTGAGCAGCCGCGCCAGGCTGACGGCGCTGTCGCGCGCCTTGGTCACAAGATCCTGCGCGTGGCCGATGCGGTCGAGCAGGACCTGGAGCGCGGCACCGGTCATCCGCTGCTGGCGCCCGCTGCCGCGACGGAAGGTCGATTTGGCGATGCCGTCCATTTCGCTGCCGACATGTTCGAGCGCATCCGCCAGCCGGTCGACGATCGCGTCGAGCAGCGAGATCAGGGTCGTCGTCGCGGAGGCGCACAGCCCCGGCGAGCGTTCGACATGGGCGCGGAAGAGGTCGAATACCTTGGGCTCGGCGTAGCGGATGGTGACGAGGTGCGTCGGCGTCAGGACGAACGACACCGCGGTCGACTCCGGACCGGCCTCGCCGCTCGCCGCCAGCAGGTTGGCGATGACGACGATCGCTTCGCCGTCGATGTAGAGGCGGCTCGACGGCTCGATCTCGACCATCTCGTCGCGGGTCGGCACGGCGACGCCGAGCGCGCGCTCGATGAAGGTCTCCTCCTCGCGAGTCGGCGACAGCAGGTCGATCCACACCGCGTTCGCCGGCAGGTCGCCCCCGGCGACGGTGTCGTGGACGGCCGATCCCGTCGTGCCGTGCGCGAAGATCCGCAGCATCGTCGTCGCCCTCCATGCCCTGCCCAAGGTCGCTATGGCGTCCGTCGGGTTCGCGCAAGATCGGCGACGGTGATGAACTTATCGTGTCGACCCGGGTTGGGAACGGAATGAGCAGGAGCAGGCGAATGGCCACGATCACCACCAAGGACGGCACCGAACTCTTCTACACCGACTGGGGCCAGGGCCGGCCGGTGGTGCTGATCCACGGCTGGCCGCTCGACGGCGACATGTGGTCCGACCAGGCGGTGCATCTCGCCCGGCACGGCTGCCGCGTCATCACCTACGACCGGCGCGGCTTCGGCCGATCGGGCCAGCCGTGGGACGGCTACGACTATGACACGCTCAGCGACGATCTCGCCGCCGTCATCGACCAGCTCGACCTGGCCGACGTGACGTTGGTCGGTTTCTCGATGGGCGGTGGCGAGGTTGCGCGATATCTCGGTCGCCATGGCGCGGCGAAGGTGGCCAAGGCGGCGTTGGTGTCGGCGGTGACGCCGTACCTGCTCAAGACGGAAAATAACCCGACCGGTGTCGATCAGACAGTGTTCGACGAGATCCTGGCCGGGCTCAAGGACGATCGGCCGCACTTCCTCGCCGGCTTCGGCGCGGATTTCTTCGGCAACAGCCTGCTCAAGAAGCGCGTATCGGCCGAGACGCTGCAATGGGCGCTGCAGATGGCGATGATGGGTTCGCTGAGGGCGACGATCGAGTGCGTCAAGTCGTTCTCATCGACCGATTTCCGCGGCGACATGGCGGCATTCACCGTGCCGACGCTGATCATCCACGGCACCGCCGACGCGACCGTGCCGATCGACAGTTCGGGACGGGTTGCGGCGCGTTTGATACCGGGATCGACGTTGATCGAGTATGATGGTCAACCGCATGGGTTGCAGGCGACGGCGAAGGATCGGTTGAGCGCCGACCTGCTGGCGTTCGTCAGCCGGTAACTTCGTGCGGGTCTATTACCGGCACCGCGTCGTCACGCGTGTTTGTCACTGGATCAATGTCCTCTGCCTCGGCTTCCTCCTGACCAGCGGGCTCAATATCTTCAACGCCCATCCGGCACTTTACTGGGGCCAGTACGGGGCCAATGCCGACGTCGGCCGCCAGTGGCTGGCGATCGGTGCTGCCGACGTCGGCGACGGGATGCTGCGCGGAATGATCCGGATCGGTTCGCTGACCGTCGACACGACCGGCGTGCTTGGCGTGTCGCGCGATGCCGCCGGCCGGGCCCAAGCAATCGGTTTCCCACGCTGGATCACCTTCCCCAGCATCCGCGATCTCGCTACCGCCCGGCGCTGGCACTTCTTCTTCGGCTGGATCTTCATTCTCAACGGACTGGTCTATCTGCTTCATGGCTTTGCCATCCGCCACCTGCAGGATGCGATCTGGCCGAAACTGCGCGAGCTGTCGCCGGCGAACGTCTGGCACGACATCGTCGCCCACGCCAGGTTGCGCTTTCCCCGTGGCGACGACGACAGGCGCTATCACGTCCTGCAGAAGGTCGCTTATGCCGGAACGATCTTCCTCGTACTACCGTTGCTCGTTATAACCGGTCTGGCAATGTCGCCGGGGATCAACGCGGCGGTCGGCGGCATCCTGCCGCAGCTGTTCGGCGGCCGGGCTTCGGCGCGTTCGATCCACTTCATAATCACCAATCTGACGATCCTATTCGTCTTGGTTCACGTCGCCATGGTTATCCTCGCCGGTCCGTTCAACCAGCTGCGGTCGATGATCACCGGTTGGTACGACGTCGGCCGGGAACGGCGATGATCGGTCTGACGCGGCGGTCGCTGATCGGTGTCGGTGCCGGCGGCGTGTTGTTGTCGGGTTGCGACCGGATCGCCGGATCGGTGAGCGCCAACGATTTCGTGGCCTCGGCGGAGCGGGCGACCTACGGCTGGCAGCGGCTGATCGGGCGTCATGCCCTCGCGCAGGAGTTCACCGCTGCGGACATTTCGCCGGTGTTCAAGGCGAACGGCACGAGCCGGCCGTCGGACGAAACCTATCTGCGTCACGTCGCCGAGGGCTTCGCCAACTGGCGGCTGCGGATCGACGGACTGGTGGCGCGGCCGCTGTCGCTGTCGCTCGACCAGCTCGACCGCCTGCCGCCGCGGCGCCAGATCACCCGCCACGACTGCGTCGAAGGCTGGAGCGCGATCGGCGCGTGGCAGGGACCGCAGCTCGGCGGCCTGCTCAAGGCGGCGGGCCTGCTGCCGGCAGCGAAATACATCGTCTTCCACTGCGCCGACAATTACGGCGGCGAGCGGTCGAAGGGCGGCCGGCAATCGACCGGCCGCTACTATGAGAGCATCGACCTCGTCGACGCCTTCCACCCGCAAACGATCGTCGCCACGGCGATGAACGGGGCGCCGCTGGCGGTGGCGCACGGGGCGCCGGCGCGGATGCGGATCGAGCGCCAACTGGGTTACAAGCACGCCAAATATGTCATGCGGATCGAGGCGGTCGCCAGCTTCGCCGGCCTCGAGCTCGGCAAGGGCGGCTATTGGGAGGATCGCGGCTACGAATGGTACGCCGGCATCTGACCGGAGCCGAACATCCGGCCAGGCGTTATCGGACGACCTTGGCAGGAGGACTGACGATGCCCGACGACAACGACGTGCCGCCGCTGACCGCCGACGAACTGGCGAAGGACCTCGCCGCATCGCCGCAGGAAGGTGACGACCCGCCGGGCGACGACGCCGCGCCGAAGGATCAGGAGGCGGTCGTCGATCTGGCGGTGACCCGCCTGCCGCCCGGCTGAGACGTCAGGCCGGTGCGTCGTCGTCGAGCAGCGGCAGCTGGATCGGGTTCGGCGGGATCAGGCCGAGGTGCTTCCAGGCGGCCGGGTTGAGCATGCGGCCGCGCGCGGTCCGTGCAACCAGGCCGGTTTGTATCAGATAGGGCTCGACGACCTCCTCGACCGTGTCGCGCGCCTCCGACAGGCCGGCGGCGAGGGTCTCGACCCCGACCGGGCCGCCGCGGTAGATGTCGGCGATCATCATCAGATAGCGCCGGTCCATCGCGTCGAGCCCGAGTGGATCGACCTCGAGGCGGTTGAGCGCGCGGTCGGCGGCGCGGGCGTCGACCGTATCGCTGGCGGCGAAGTCGCGCACGCGGCGGAGGAGCCGCCCGGCGATGCGCGGCGTGCCGCGCG
>CAXUEV010000098.1:0-6364 GCA_964250105.1 uncultured Sphingomonadaceae bacterium | reverse complement strand
GCGCAGACCGGGCTCGACGCGGCGATCTCGCGCGTCGCCGATACCCGCGCCTCCGTCGGCACGCGGCTCGCCCGGCTCGACACCGAGGGGCTGCGGCTCGACGCGCAGGTGCTCGCGCTGGGCGGCGACCGGGCGAAGGCGGCGAGCCTCGACGTGACCCAGGCCTATGCCGAGCTGTCGCGACTGTCGACCGTGTTCCAGGCGGCACAGCTCAGCTTCGCCAAGGTCGCCAACCTCAGCCTGTGGGCGATGCTGCGCTGAGCGCTTAGGCCGACGCCGCGCGCGCCGTAAAGACTGGCGACGACGGCAATCACGTGCATCTGCGGGAGCGGCCACCTCATGGTCTCGGTCATCGGGCTGGTCGTGCTGTTCGTCATGGTGTTCGGTGGCTTTGCGTTGACCGGCGGCAACATCATGGTGGTGCTCCATGCGCTGCCGCACGAGATGCTTATCATCGGCGGTGCCGCCGCCGGCGCGACGCTGATCTCGACCGACATCCGCGGCATCAAGGCGATCGGCGGCGGCTTCGGCGCGATCGTCCGGGGACCCCGCTACACGCGCGCCGATTATTCGGCGGCGATCTTCCTCACCGCGCGGCTGATGAAGCTCCTGAAATCCGACGGCGCGATCGCGGTCGAGCCGCACATCGAGGAGCCGGCGACCTCGTCGATCTTCGCCGACTATCCGCAGTTCCTGAAGGACGCGGTGTTCCTCCACCTGCTCACCGACAGCCTGCGGCTGCTCGTCGTCGCCACCGGCGGCGTCAGCCCGTCGGCGGTCGAGGAGATCATCGATTCGGCGATCGAGACGCACCACAGCGCGGCGATGAAGCCGATCGAGTCGCTCGTCACCATGTCGGACGCGCTGCCCGCGCTCGGCATCGTCGCCGCCGTGCTCGGCGTGATCAAGACGATGGGCTCGATCGACAAGCCGCCGGCGATCCTCGGCGCGATGATCGGCTCGGCGCTGGTCGGCACGTTCCTCGGCGTGCTGCTCAGCTACGGCATCGTCGGGCCGGCGGCGGCGCGGCTCAAGGCGGTGCTCGAGGCCGACGCCGAGATCTACCTCGTCGTCCGCCGCGTCATCGTCGCCTCGCTCAAGGGCCAGCCGCAGCCGCTCGTCATCGAGGCGGCGCGGACCGCGATCCAGCCGGCCAACCAGCCGAGCTTCGCCGAGGTGTTCGACGGCATGCGCGCGCGGTGAAGCCCGAGCCGCACGCCCAGTTCGTCGAGCCGCCGGTCGTCTACCGCAAGGCCAAGCGCGGCCATGCGGCGCACCACGGCGGCGCGTGGAAGATCGCCTATGCCGATTTCGTCACGGCGATGATGGCGTTCTTCATGCTGCTGTGGATCATCGGCGCGACCAACGAGGACCAGCGCAAGGGCATCGCCGACTATTTTACGCCGACCCTCATCCAGATGAAGAACAGCGGCGGCTCGAACGGCATCGGCGGCGGCCGCGCGCTCGCCGAGGAGTCGGGCAGCGCCCCGCACAACGCCCTGAACGGCACAAGGCCGACGCCGATCCAGGGCGGCGGCGGCGGACCGCTCGACGCGCGCGTCGACAGCCACGACGACGCGGCGGACCAGGGCTACAAGCGCCGCGCCGACGACGAACGCTTCGACAAGGTCGAGCGGATCGTCAACGCCCGGCTGGCGGGCGACCCGACGCTCGCCGGCCTCAAGGGGCAGATCCGCCTCGTCCGCACGCATGACGGCCTGCGCATCGAGATCGTCGAGCGCGCCGACTTCAGCATGTTCGGGCTCGGCACCACCACGCTGACGCCGGTCGCGGCGCAGCTCGTGCGGATCGTCGCCCGTGCCGTCGGCGACGTGCCCAACCGGCTGACGGTGCGCGGCCATACCGACGCCCGCGCCTATGCGCGTGGGGCAGCCAGCAACTGGACGCTGTCGACCGGCCGCGCCGACGCGACCCGCCGCGTCCTCGCCGACGCCGGCATCGCCGACGCCCGCTTCCGCCGCATCGAGGGCGTCGCCGCCACCGACCCGTTCAACCCGCGCGACGGCGACGACCCGCGCAACCGCCGGATCAGCATCACCCTGCTCTACCGCGACAGCCAGGGATAAGGCTCACTCGCGCTGGAGGACGCCGGCGGCGAACAGCGCCTGCTGGCGCGCCAGCTCGTCGGCCAGCGGCTTGTACTCGACGCGCGGCGCGGCGGGGTCGAACGCCGCGATCATGCCGTTGGGGCAGTGGCGCGCGTCGTCCCAGCCGACATGGCTGAGGATCGGGTACAGGCAGATGCCCTCGACCGGCACGCCCGCCGCCATCGCCGCGGCGACCTCGTCGGCGACATGGTGGAGCCACGGCGCGCGGCCGGTGCCCTCGGTGCCGGTCTCGGCGACGAAGATCGGCCGCTCGACCCGCGCCTGCGCCAGCGTCAGCAGCTCGCGCAGCGGCCGGCTCAGCGGATCGCCGAGATAGACGGTGCGCCCGTGGTCGATCCACTGGTTGTTGTAGTAGCAGTTGAGCCCGACCAGATCGAGATACTGCGCCCCCCCGCCGAGCTCCGGCCGCAGCCGGCCGAGGAGCATGTCGACCGCCTCGAACTGCGCCTCCATATAGTCGGCGGCGGCGCGCACGTGATCGGGCGCACCCGACTGCGGCACGATGTTGATCAGCGGCTCGGCGACGGCGAAGCGCGCGCGCGGGTCGACCGCGCGGACCGCCTCGATCGCAGCGATCGTCGCCCGCACCAGGATCGCCTTCAGCTCGCCGCCGCGGCCGCGGGCGAACGGGTTCATATAGGCGACGTCGCCCGCGCCCCAGGCGAAAAAGCTGATCTCGTTGACCGGCACGTAGAACGGCACGGCGTCGGTCTCGCTGCGGATCAGCGCGGCGACCGCGCCGGCGACCGCGGCGAAGCGGTCGACGAAACGCGGCGCCCAGATGTCGACGCCGTTCGGCATGCCGTAGTGGAACAGGTCCCAGATCACCTGCGTGCCGGTCTCGCGCGCCGCCCGCACCTGCGGCAACAGCGAGGCGAAATCGTATTGGCCCCGCCGCCGCTCGATCAGATGCCAGCGCGCCGCGTCGCGGACGGTGGTGATGCCGTGGCGCGCGAGCAGCGCATAATCCTCGGCGGCGCGGAGATCGTGCCCGGTCGCGGCGATCAGATCGAGACGGACGCCGTCGCGCCGGCGCTGGGTCGAACTCTCGAACCCGCCGAGGAAGAACGACTGGAAGATGTCGGGCATCGAGCAACTCTACAAAACGTCATCCCCGCGGAAGCGGGGACCGATCACTCGACGCGTGCGAGAAATGGGTCCCGCCTCCGCGGGGATGACGGACGTTCGGCGTGTTATTCGGCGGCGATGAAGCGCGGATCGGTGATGACGTTGCCCTTGTCGCCATCAAGCGGCAGCGCTTCCTGGATGCGGCGGAAGGTGGCGAGCGCCTGGCCGGTCACCTGGTCCATGTTGTAGTAGCGGTACGTCGCCAGCCGCCCGACGAACCACACGTTCGGCGTCGCCATCGCCAGCCGCTCGTACTTCTTGTACAGCTCGGCATTCTCCGGCCGCGGGATCGGATAATAGGGATCGCCCTCGGCGCTCGGATATTCGTAGGTGATCGCCGTCTTCGGGTGAACCTGCCCGGTCATGTATTTGTACTCGCTGACGCGCGTGTACGCCTCGGTCTGCGGATAGTTGACCGTGCCGGTCGGCAGCAGCCGCTCGACGTCGTGCGTCTCGTGGGCGAAGCGCAGGCTGCGGTACGGCAGCTTGCCGAAGCGGAAATCGAAATATTCGTCGACCGGGCCGCTGTAGATCAGCCGCTTGTACGCCACCTCGTTCTGGATCTCGCGGAAATCAGTCTGCGTCATCACCTTGATGTTCGGATGGTCGAGCATCTTGGCGAACATCCGCGTATAGCCGTGCTTCGGCATCGCCTGGAACTCGTCGGTGAAATAGCGGTCGTCGCGGTTGGTCCGCGTCGGCACGCGCGCGGTGACCGACTTGTCGAGCTCCGACGGGTCCATGCCCCACTGCTTGCGGGTATAGCCCTGGAAGAACTTCTCGTAGAGCTCGCGGCCGACGACCGAGACGACGACGTCCTCCGACGTGCGGATCGGGTCGACTTTCTCGGCGCGCGCGGCGAACCACGCCGGCAGCTCGTCGCTGGTCAGCTCTAGGCCGTACAATTTGTTGACCGTGTCGAGGTTGATCGGGATCGGCACCTCCATGCCGTCGACCATGCCGAGGACGCGGTGCTCGTACGGCCGCCATTCGGTGAACTGCGATAGATGCGCGAAGATCGCCGCCGAATTGGTATGGAAGATGTGCGGCCCATATTCGTGGATCAGCAACCCGTCGTCGTTGTAGCGGTCGTAGGCGTTGCCCGCGATATGCGGCCGGCGGTCGACCACGAGCACCTTCTCGTTGCGCTGCGTCGCGATCCGTTCGGCGAGGGTCGCCCCGGCAAAACCCGCGCCAACGATGAGCCAGTCAAACACGGGTCGTCTCCTTTTGTTGTTGCGATATCGTCGGCGTCGTCAAATCATCCATGGCCGCGCGCATGTCGGCCCAAACCTGGTCCCACGAGCCGCCCGCGAGCTGGGCATCGACCCGCGCCAGCCATGGCCCGCGCTCGGCGGCGGTGACGCGCTCGATCGCCGCCACGGTCTCGGCCGGCGTCGCCGCGATCTCGACCAAGCCGAGCTCGCCGTACGGCCGGACGACGTCGCGGATCGCGGTCGACACGACCGGCAACCCGGCGGCGAGGAACTCGGGCGTCTTCGTCGGCGAGATGAAGCGCGTCGCCTCGTTGATCGCGAACGGCATGAAGCCGACATCCCAGTTGCCGAGATACGCCGGCAGCTCGGTGTAGCTGCGCCCGCCGAGCCAATGGAGATTGTCGCCCTGCGGCAGCGTCGCCGGATCGATCTTGACCGCCGGGCCGATCATCATGAAATGCCAGTCAGGGCGGAGCTTCGCCACCTCGCCGACGAGCGCGACATCCATCCGCTCGTCGATCACGCCGAAGAAGCCGATGCGCGGATGCGGCACCTGCGCCTGGTCGGCCGGATCGGCGGCCGCCGCGCGCGCGGCGGCGAAATGCGCGGTGTCGATGCTCGACGGAAAGCAGCGGATGTTGGCGTGGCGATGCGCCGACGCCTCGTGCATCGACGCACCGCCGGTGAAGACGACGTCGGCGCGCTCGAGCAGCTCGGTCTCGAGCGCGAGCAGGAGCGGCGGCGCCCCGGCAAACGCCGACAGTTCGTCCATCTTGTCGAAGACGGTGACGTCGGCCTCGATATGGCGGCTGAACGGTAGCGCCATCGGCGTGTAATACCATAGGGTCAGCGGTCCGCCGCCGGCCTCGGCGACGAGGCGGTCGAGCACAGCCTTCTGGTGGTCGACCGCGTCGGCCGGCGACGTGCCGTGCGGCAGCGTCGGCTGGACGACGGTTACGCCGCCGTCGCGGCGGCCGATCTCGGCCCCGGCCGGGCCGTCGGTCCATAGCGGTTCCTCGACGACGATGACGTCGTAATCGCGGGCGGCGCGGGTCAGAAGATGTTGCGGGCGTTGAAAAACGAAATCCCACCGCAGATGCGTCAAGGCAATCAACGTCGGACGCGAACGTGCCTCGTGCACCGCGAAAACCATCTGGGCTCCCGTCTGAATAAATCAGAAGACTGAGTGGTCCGAACGGACCGGTGCCGAAATCTGGCACAATCGATATAACTCGCATCGCGGCGGATCGTTCCCGTGCGATTAACCTAAGCTTAGCATGTTGCGGTGCAGCATCCAAGCGCGAAGACTCTCGGCACGGCGCGGCCGGCGCACCACACGCCGCTATACCGGCACCGTCAGCGCGGTTGCGCGCCCCGCGCGGCGACCGCCGCATCGAGCGCGAGGACGCGCCGCGCCACCTCGACATGAAGCACCTCGACGAGCTTCCCGTCGTAGGTCGTCACCCCGCGGCCGTTGGCGACGGCGTCGTCGTAGGCGGCAATCAGCCCGCGCGCGTCGGCGGCCTCGGCCGCGGTCGGCGCGAAGACGGTGTTGGCGACGTCGATCTGCGTCGGGTGGATCAGCGTCTTGCCGTCGAAGCCGAACGCCAGGCCCTGCTCGGCCTCGGCGCGCAGCCCCGCGGCATCGGTCAGGTCGCCGAACACGCCGTCGAACACGGCGATGCCGGCGGCGCGCGCGGCGACGACGATGCAGCCGATGCTGTAGAGCAGCGGCAGGCGCAGCGGCGAGGGGCGCGCATGGAGGTCCTTCGCCAGATCGGCGAAGCCCGCGACCAGCGCCGCGACTCCCGGCGTGGCGGCGATGCGGTCGGCGGCGAGCACGCCCCCGGGCGTCTCGATCATCGCCCAGACCGGCAGCCCCCCGGCGCG